>CADEGB010000529.1 GCA_902826755.1 uncultured Gemmatimonadota bacterium | reverse complement strand
CTGGAAGAACGAGCCGTCCGGTCCGCCGGGCTCCAGGCCCGCCCGCTGGAATTGAGCGGCCACGTACGCGGCGGCCCGGTCGTAGCCACGCTGGCCGGTGCCTCGGCCCTCGAGGGAATCGTCGGCGAGCACCCGGGTGTGCCGCTCGATGGCCTCGGCCGTGACCGCGGTCCGGTCATCGGTCCCAACGGCCGGACCGCACCCGGCGACCAGGCCGGTCAGAAGGAGCGCGCTGACGGAGCGGACAGAAGCGAGCATGGCGTTGATCAAACGGTGTACACGGCCGGCTGTGCGGTCGGTCGGACGTCCCCGCGCCGAACTCGGGCGACTGCATCGCCGAGGTCGGCGAGGAAGTCCTCCACGATCTCGTGATGGAAGCCGTTGAGCAGGAGGAGAATTCCGGGCGGGTCGGTGAGCCGGGCCAAGGTCCAACCCCGCCGGTTCATCTCGTCGACGATCAAGGGCATGGCGAGTGATGGTGACCCGAATGCCACCAACGTGGTATCTGGTCGTCCGAACACCTCGAGGCCTTCGATCCGGCTGATCCCGTCAACCAGGCGGATCCTGGCTTCCAGCATCCGGCCGACCAACGCGCGGTACCCTTCGCGGCCGAGGTAGGTCATCACGGCCCAGGCGGAGGCGATCGGCCCAGCCCCTCGGGACCCCGTGAAGTTCGCCGTCGAGTAGAGGCCGACGGGCCAGGCGTCGAAGTCGAACCGCTGGAAGGCGGTCAGTGCCTCGTCACGGAGGAGCAGGGCGGAACAGCCATGAAAGGCGTAGCCGTATTTGTGAAGGTCAACGGACATCGAGGCGACCGCGGGCAGGGCAAAGTCGAAGGTCGGGAGAGAAACGCCCAGGTCGCGGAGGAACGGGAGCACCATGCCTCCGACGCAGGCGTCGACATGCAGCCAGAGGCCGTGGCGCTCGGCCAGCGCGGCAATCGCCGGGATTGGGTCGACCATGCCGTAGGCGTAGGGTGGAGCCGAGCCGACGATCATGATGGTGTCGTCGTCGATCGCGGCGGCCATGCCGTCGAGATCCGCCGCGAAACCCGGACTATGTGCCATCCGGCGGACCGTCAGGCCGAGCAGGTGGGCGGCCTTGTCGAACGCCGCGTGAGCGGTGCGGGGCACCACGATGGCGGGGGCCGTGGCGTGCGGCTTGGAGCGACGAGCCCAATCGCGAGCGGTCTTCACCGCCATGAAGATGCTCTCGGTTCCGCCGGTGGTGATGCTGCCCGTGGCCCCCGATGGCGCTCGAAGGAGGCCAAGCAGAATGGCGACCACTTCCGCTTCGAACCGGCGCACGCTCGGGTACGCCAGCGCGCCGTAGAGCGCGTTCTTTCCGAGATAGCTGCTGAACGCTTCGGCGGCGAGGGACACGACGTCGTCGCCGGCGAAGTACGACGCTCGGAGATTGCGGCGATCGGCCCACCGCGCCTCGGTGTCCCGAGCCTGCGCCAGCTCGGCGCGAATCCACTCGGCCGGCCGGCGGGTGGAGAACAACTCGGCGGGTTGATCGGTCATCGGGGGGGCCTCGCGGTTGGCTTGTGCCCGAGGAGGTCCAGCGCGGCCTCGAGGGCCGGATCCCGCCCGCTCGCCAGGTCGGCGGCCTGGAACAGGGGCACGGGATGATCCGGCGGAATGCCGGACCCCTCGAACATGGTTCCGTCCGGCAGCAGATAGCGCTCCGTCGAGAGCTGGAAACGCCATCCATTCGGGAGGCGTCGGAGCAACTCGTCGGCAAAGATACCCTGGGTTGGCTCGCCGACCCGGAGGATCCGGGGGCGACGGCCGATCAGCGCCAGCGTCAGCACTTCGCCGGCGCTCAGGGTCCTTGGCCCGATCAGGAGGACGACCGGTCCGCCGAATCGAGCCCCAGGGGCGGGCACGACCCGGACTTGCTGGAGCGGCGTGAACCGGGTGGGATCGAGCGGGGCGGCGCGAGTATGCTTGCCGAACGCCGGGTAGGGACGGTCCGTCAACCGCGCCACGATCATGAGGGCGATGGCATCCGCGCCGCCGCCATTCAGCCGGAGGTCGAGGATCAGGCCGCGGCGCCGGGCAATCCGCGGCATGATGCTGTCGAGGGCCGTCGTGAGGGCCGTTGAATCGTCCTCGAACCGACCGGTGGGCGTGTAGTCGTATTCCCGCATGACCCGCAGATAGCCGATCGAGTCGGGCAACTCGCCGTACTGGATCCATCGCTGACACCACGACTCGATCGGCGCGAGGAGGTACCGGGCGGGCGGAGACTCGAGCAGGGCGCGATAGTGGACCGAGTCCATGATGCCACCCGAGCGCCGGTAGTGACGGACCCGGCGGTTCAGGTCCGGCGCGGTCAGGTCGGTGTGAAGATCTTCGAGCGGGGCGACCATGGCCGTGAGGAGATCGTAGAACTCTCCCGCGGTCGCGATCGTGGGCAGTCGCCGGCGCGCCGCGGTGACCTGGGCCTCCCAGTCGACCCGGCGAAGGGCAAAGAACGCATACTGCTCCCGCATGGTGCGCTCGAACACGTCGAACGTCGCGGACGCCGTGCGGTCGACTGGTCGCTGGCAGCGGGCGGGCAGGCCCGACAGCGGGCGGAACCGAACGTCGGAGACGGTGCCGGGGCTGTGCGCCACCAAGCTTCGAGAGGAATGGCCAGGTCGGATGATCCACGCCGTGGCGGTGCCGTCGGTGAAGGCGGCGACGGCGGCCGCCGGTGGTGGCGC
>CADEGB010000528.1 GCA_902826755.1 uncultured Gemmatimonadota bacterium | reverse complement strand
TCGATTGAAAGGGGTGAACGGATCGTAGTGACCCCACCGGATCAGGTTCTCGTCTTCCCCCCACCAGGCCGTCCGCTGATTCTGGGCATAGCTCACGATGCCCGCCGCGCCGAACCGGCCGAGCCCGAGCGGCGCCACGGCCCCGGGTTGCTGCGCGGCGAGAATCAGCTTGCCGCGGACGTCCTTGCCGGCATAGTCGGACTCCCGGGTGCCGTCGCCCACATCCACCAAGTCGGCTTCGACCCGCCCTCCCTCGCTCATCGTCGCCACGGTAATCGGCATGGCGTCCCAACTGGCCAACCGCACGGCGGGCAGCCAGCCACCGGCGTCGGGGGCCAGTTCCCACAACTCCGCCGAGTCGGCCTGCCAGGCCGGGCGGGAGCGCTGAGTCCCGTAAAATCGCCGTCCGTCGGTCGGGAACGAGTCGACTCGAACGTCGGCCAGTCCCGCGGCGCGCGCCTCGGCCGCCATGAACTGGATGGCCGCGTGGAAATCGCGCGAACCCGGAATGCGGTGAAGCCGAGTCAGGTACTCGAGGTTGCGTTTGGCGGTCTCGCCGGACAGTTCCCGGGCCAGTTCGGCCACCGTGGCGGAGGGCAGGAGCGTGGAAGGCTGGGCCACGGCGGGCACCGCCAGGGCGCCGATCGCGAGCCCGAGCAGGAGCGGGCGGATCATCGAGAAACTCCCGGGCGACGGGTGACGACGAATCGGGTAATCTAACGCGCCGGCGGCCTATATTTCGGACACCCCCAATGAGTCGCTTCGTCGCCGCGCTCTTCTTCCTCGCCGCCGGCATCGGCCACTTCGTGATGCCCGCGTTCTACCTGGCGATGATGCCGTCCTGGCTTCCCGCCCCCGGCCTTCTCGTGGTGGTGAGCGGGGTAGCGGAGATGGCCGGCGGGATCGGGCTCCTGGTCCGCCCGGTGCGTCCGGCGGCGGGGATCGGGTTGATCCTGCTGCTGGTCGCCGTGTTCCCCGCCAACGTGGAGATGCTCCTCGATGCCCGGGCGGCCGGTCAGCCCGAGGGATGGCTCTGGGTCCGGCTCCCGTTCCAGCCGCTGTTCATCTGGTGGGTATGGCGGGTGAGCCGCCCGGTTCCCAGGCCATAGTTAGATTTTTTCTATCGACTTCATCCGAAGATTCAATTTGTGATAGGATTGAGCCTCCGATAGGTTGGGCCTCGTTCGGACCCGACTGGGTGGTCCAGTCGGCTCCGCCAACCAGGAGGCTTGTCATGTCGGATCCGCTCGATCGATCTGCCCGCCCCCGAAAACCCCGCTCCCTCCGACGCGCCGACGTGCGGGTGGTCCGCTTCCCACCCGGGTCGAGCCCCTGGCCCCGACCGCACGGCGCCATCATGCCGGCCGGAAGGGAAGGAACGGCCCCGACTGCCCCGCGCCCCCCCTCCCCGGCTTCGGCGCCGGCCCAGGGTGAGCACCCCCGGCCCCCGCTCCGGCTCATTCGGCCCCGCGCCGACTGAACCGCATTGATCCGCACCAACTTGTCACCTCGGCAGCCATGACCATCTCGGTGGGAATGTGGATCGCGTTCGTCGCCTTCGTCCTCGCGATGATCGCGCTCGACCTCGGCGTGTTTCACCGGAAGGCCCGGGAGGTGACCCTCCGGGAGGCGGCCGCCTGGAGCGGCATCTGGGTGGTCCTCGCGCTCGGGTTCAACGCCTGGATCTGGGCCGAATGGGGCTCGGAGGCCGGGCTCCAGTTCCTGACCGGGTACCTGATCGAGAAGTCCCTCTCGGTGGACAACGTCTTCGTCTTCGTGATGTTGTTCACCTTTTTTGCCGTCCCGGCTCAGTACCAGCATCGGGTCCTGGTCTGGGGCATCCTCGGCGCGCTGGCCCTCCGGGGAATTTTCATCGCCGCGGGAGCGTACGTCCTCGAGCGATTCGACTGGGTCCTCTACGTATTCGGCGCCATCCTCATCGTGACCGGTCTCAAGATGCTCCGGCGCCAGGAGAGTCACTCGCCCGATCAGAATCCGCTGATCCGGTGGGTTCGCCGCTGGTTACCCGTCACCGACCGGTACCACGGCGAGCGATTCTGGGTCCGAGATGGGGCCCGCTGGGTCGCGACGCCGCTCTTCCTGGTCCTCGTCCTGGTCGAGGCGAGCGATCTGGTGTTCGCGATCGACTCCATCCCGGCCATCTTTGCGGTGACCCGGGAGCCGTTCCTGGTGTTCACCGCCAACGTCTTTGCCATCCTCGGCCTCCGCTCGATGTACTTCCTGCTGGCGGGCATCGTCCACCGATTCGTGTATCTCAAGGTGGGCCTGGCCGTGGTCTTGGTGTTCGTGGGCGTCAAGATGATGATCGTGGACCTCTACCACATTCCGGTCGCCGTATCCCTGGCGGTGGTGGTGGGAGTGATCACCGGATCCGTCCTCCTGTCGCTCCGGAAGACCCGGGGGCTGCCTCCGTTGGCCCAGGGGTTGGAGCCGGTTCCGGAATCGGTCCCGATCGTCGACCGCGGGAACACCGGGCGGTGAACGCCGAACCGCCCCGAGGCGGCAGTTGCCGTCCCGGGGCGGTCGGTCGCCGTCGTCAGGATCGGGCACCAGTGGCCCCCTCACCCAACGCCAGTCGCACGAAGCGGCGTACCACGAGGCGCTCGCCGAACCGCGCGGAGGCCTCCTTCACCAGTGAGCCGATGGTCCGATCGGGCTCCCGGATCCACCGCTGGTCGAGCAGGGCCACGGTTCCGAAG
>CADEGB010000527.1 GCA_902826755.1 uncultured Gemmatimonadota bacterium | reverse complement strand
CCCGATCCTCGGGCTCGACATGCCGCTGGTCCACTATGGGAACCGCGGACATCCCATCCTGCTGTTCCCAACCGCCGCGGCGGATTACCTCGAATGCGAGCGGTTCTTCCTGATCAAGTCGATCGAGCCCGCGATCCTGGCGGGGCGGATCCGGGTGATTTCAATCGAGAGCATCAACCGGCTCGCCTGGATGGATCGGCAACTGCCGGTGCGGGAGCAGGCCCGGAGGCAGGCGCTGTATTCCCGCTACGTCGAGGAAGAACTGGTGCCGTGGATCCGAGGCCTGGTAGGGGACCCCGACGCCCGGATCACCACCTCCGGCGCGAGTTTCGGGGCGTTTCATGCCGCCAATGCCTGCTTCCGCCGCCCCGATCTCTTTGCTGGCACGATCGCCATGAGCGGGTTTTACGACCTCGGACCCGATTATCTCCGGGGCTATTCGGACGACAACTGCTACTTCAACAACCCCGCCTGGTACCTGGCACGGATCGAGGGCCGCTACCTCGACCTGCTCCGTCATGCCACCCGGATCGTGATCGCCACCGGACAGGGAGCGTACGAGGCGCCGGAATGCTCCCGGACCCTGAGCCGGCTGCTCGAGAGCCGCGGAATCCCCCATTGGCTCGACGTCTGGGGCCAGGACGTGAATCACGATTGGCCGTGGTGGCGCAAGATGCTACCGCACTTCGTCGACCACCTCTGGCCCTGAGCGCCGGGAGGTCAGGGTCGGACCAGGGGGCGTGACAGCGAGGTTGCCCGCCACGCCCCGAGTTCTCCTTCCATGGCCCGCGCCGCGGCCAAGCCGGCGTCGAGCAGCGTTGCGCTCGTGAGGCTCGCCAGCGTGTCGAGCACCCGCTCCTGCTCCTCGAGATGCATCTCGATCGCGGCCGACCGAAGGGCGGCCGCGTGGAAGTCGGCATGGCCCGCCCAGCCGTGGAGGGCGGCGGCGCGGGCCGGGAGGAACACCGACACCACCGTCAGCAGCGCGCCGACCAATTCCGCCCGATCGCCCCGATCGGCCCCGTTCCCGAACCAGCCGGCCACCACCTCGGTGCCGCCGACCAGGTGAAACACCGACACCACCAGCGCGGCAAAGAAGAGCCACTCGGTCCGGAGATGGACCACGTGATGAAGGTGGCGGAACTCGGCGGCCCGATCGTCGTGGTACCGCCTCTGATCGGGAATCTCCCGGTCGCGGAGCAAGGCCCGACACGCGTCGAGGTGATCCGAGTCGACCCGCTCGACGGCAAACCCCAGCTGCCGCGCCACCGCCCGATAGTACCACCCCGTCCAGGCCACCCGGGGATCGTCCACTGACGGTCGGAGCGGCATCCGGGACAATCCGGTGGCGGCGCCTAACGGCCACAGGAAGGCCAGGTGGCGGACCTGCTCGGCCAGATGCCGGTAGTCGACCCACTTCCGATGATGACGCCCCCGATTCCCCCACACACTGATGAGGAAGATCAGGCCGAGCACCGCCAGTTCGATGACGGCGAACGCCCCCGCCGACGGCCAATCCCGGAGGTGCGCCACCAACACCAGCACCGCCGCCACGCTCGCCACCCACGCCAGGCTGAAAATGATCGTGAACGCGGAACGGTGGAGATCGGCATAGTGAGTGGCAAGGTGATCGAGCCAGCCGTGGATTGGCCCGAGCCGCCCGATGACCCGGGCGTCGAGCCCGGGAACCCGGCCCAGCGCCGGCCCATAGCGCTCGGTCCAGGCGGCAATCCCGGCGGCCGAATAGTCGTCCGGGCGTTGCCGCCGGCCCAGCCGGGGCAGGAGCCGCAGCCAGACCGTCGCCGTCGGCGCCAGGACCGCGGCGGCCGGCCCGTGGAGCCCGAGCAGAAAATCCCGCATTGCCCGATACGCGACGCCGATCCGACCCGGGACAGCCGTCTCGGCAAAGAACGCCACCCGCCCGTTCCACGCGGTCGGGTCGACCAAGCCAGCCTGCTCTGGCGGGCGAACCAGGTCGTCGAGCCGCCGCCAGAGCCGGCTCACTCCCTCGGCGCGGCCCTCGTCCTCCTGACGGAGATCCTCGAGCCAGGGTCGCGTCGGATCCGCGGGGTCGATCCGGACGATCGGGACTTCCTGACGACGGGCGTCGAGCAACAAATTGGCCGTACCGCCGGGTCCCCGGGCTCGCTCGCCGTCCCAGATCGCCACCAACAGGTCGGAGTGGTCGAGGACGGTCCGGCCGAGCGCCTGGTAGGCATCGTAACGGCCCGGGACCCCATCCATGGTGACGGTGGCGGTGGCCCGGCCCCGTAGGTCATCGTACTCGGCTAGGGCACCCGGACGAGACCAGGTCGGGGCGGACCAGCGTTCGTCGAAATCCTCGGCGTACCGCGCGGGGTCGAAGGGGAACACGGTCCAAAGCTGGTAACCCGCCGCGAGGCCAGCCCGAGCCGCAATCCGATCAGCGCCTTCCGCCAACCCGGACACGACCGCCAGGGTGGCCTGCCGCCCCGGCGCGTACCCGGCCGCTGGCTCGCTGGCCACCGCCATAAGCCGAGCGGCCACCTGCCCAAGCAGGTCGCGAGTCGCCGCCTCCAAGGCGGCCTCGAGCTCCCGGGTCCGTTCGAGACTGGCCGGGCCCGCGTCGTCGGGCCCCCGGATCCGGGCCGAGCCCTGGACCCTGAGCTTGTCCCATCGGTTACCGACGATCCCCACCCGAAACCATAGCTCCGGCGGAGTCGGGTGATTAGGCTCCATGGCGGTGTT
>CADEGB010000526.1 GCA_902826755.1 uncultured Gemmatimonadota bacterium | reverse complement strand
GTCGAGGCCGTGGGGGGCGCGGTCCGGATCACCGTCCCAGCTGGCGCCACGGCCAACCCCGTCGCCATTACCGTGACGACGGCCGCCAGGCCTACCGACAGCCTGACGCCCGGCGTCTATGCCGTGGTCGGCGGATCCTATGTGTTCGGACCAGCGGGTACCACGTTCTCCAGTCCCGTGACCGTCACCGTCAAATACGATCTCGCCAAGTTGCCGCCTTGGGCCCTTCCCTCGGACCTTGCGCTCTACCATTACACCGGAGGCGCCTGGGTCAAGCTCCCGAATCTGGTGGTCGATACGGCGGCTCGCACCGTGACCGCCAAGACCAGTTCCTTCAGCCCCTTTACCATCGGCACCCGCTTGCCGCCGGGGGCCCTGACGCCGGCCGTGGGGTCGGTCAACTTCATCGAGCGGTCCGTGCGGTTCGCCGCCTCGATTCCGGACCATTCGAGCATCGGGCTCAAGTATGAGTGGAACACCACCGGTCGCCACGGGGCGATCAGCCCGTTGTTCACCAACGAGGCGCTCTACACCATGACCGAGGCGAGTCTGCCCCTCGGCGACCTCGACCAGGTGCAGGTGATCATCCGGGGTCCGATCGATCCGGCCACCCCCGAGATCATCGTCCCGCTCGCGAGTGCGGAAGCCACCGTCAACGCCAACCTGGCCTTCAGCTTCGAGGTCAACCCCGACTTCAGCGAAGTGGCTTTCGGCGGGACCAAGAACCTCTCGGCCCTCGTCCGAGATCCGAGCGGCGCGGAATACCGGAACCCCAGTGGCCTGGCGATCCTCAAGGTCTGGAACTCGAGCCAGCTGCATGGGGACCTCGACATCCACAGCCCGGACCACAAGACCGACGTGACCCGCGGGGTCTACACCGCCAAGACCGCCAAGGCCTCGCGGGAAACGCCGCCCCGAGTGGACGAGGTGAGCGTCGATTTCTATATCGGCTACTTCAAACAGTACACCACGATCGAATCCTATCTTGGCGGCTCCCGGGCACGGGTCGATAGCGTCGTGGCGCGGTACGACATCAAACACGGTACCGCCAACGCGTTCGTCGAGGTCGAGCCGCGGACCCTCCTGGCGAAGTTCACCGTCCGGACGATTCCCACCCCCGCGGGGGCGTGCAAGACCGCGGATGCCCTGATCGCCAAGGTCGAGGGCGCCACCTCATACGACCTCACGGTCACCGGGATCGTGGGCTCGCCGCTCGGGACCACGATTCACAGGGTGGTGACGGGTACGACGTCCGTGGGGACCATCATGGACGTGTACGACGGTGGGACGTTCTACGGGGTCCCGCTGGACGGCGGGTGCAACACGATTCCGGAGCACATCGCCAATCGGGAGACGATCTATCGGAACCAGTACACCAACGCCGTCTTCAAGGTGAAGACGACGCCCTGAGGAGGATCTCGCCACGGACGGCGGTCACGCAGTGGCCGCCGACGTGGACCTGTCCGCCGTCGATCCGAATCCGGATCTCGCCGTCGCGGCCAATCTGTTGTCCCTGCCGGGCCAGGTAGGCATCGTCGTTCCCGATGGTGCCGGCCCGCAGGCGATGCACGGCCACGGCGGCGTTACCGCTCCCGCACACCGGATCTTCGACCATCCAGTCGGTAAAGAAGAAGGTCCGGACGGCGATCTCGCCGGGCCCGCTAGTGGAATAGGTCGTGATCCCACTCGCCTCGTTTGCCGTGATCCTGGCTTTCAACCCCACCGCGTCGGGCGACAGGACCGAGACATCCTCCACCCGGGCCACCAGCCAGTGGGGCCCGGTGTCGATCATCTCCGCCTCGCCGATGAGGGCCGGAATGCCCAGGTCGCTGGCCAATCGGTCGGCCCCCAGCGCGGGGCGTGCCTCGCCGCGGGGCAGCCGGAACGAATAGCCCGCCGCGCCGACCGAGACGTCCACCAAGCCGATCGGGCACTGCATCACCAGCCGGCCGTCCGTTGGCGCCACGATCCCGGCCTCGACCACCGCATGGGCGGTCCCGAGGGTCGGATGGCCGGCAAAGGGCAATTCCGTTTTCATCGCGAAGATCCGAACCTGATAGTCCGCCCCCGGCACCGACGGCGCCAGGACGAACGTTGTCTCCGAGAGATTGGTCCACCGGGCGATGCGCTGCATCTCCTCAGCGGTAAGCCCCTCCGCATCGAGAATGACCGCAACCGGGTTGCCGAGGAACGGCCGAGCCGTGAACACATCGACCTGCGCAAAGCGGCGACGGAGCGGCATGAGGTCAGGATCTGATCGCAACGTCGCCCTCGATTTCCACCGGGATGTCGAACGGAAGCTCCGCCATGCCCACGGCGCTCCGTGCGTGCGCCCCGACCTCGGGCCCGAACACCTCCAAGATCAGGTCGGAACACCCGTTGATGACCGCCGGTTGGCGGTTGAATCCCGGGGCCGAATTGACCATTCCGAAGACCCGGCCCCAGGCGGTGATCCGGTCGAGGTCGCCGAGGGCTCGCTTGAGGCTGCCTAACATCGACAATCCGGTCAGCCGGGCGGCTTGGTAACCCTGCTCGATCGTGAGATCCCGGCCGACTTTACCGAGTGGTTCCGCGTCGCCACCGTCGGCACCCTGGGGGCCGTGGCCGGCGATGAACGCCCGGTTTCCCAGGATCCGGACGAACTGGAACGGGAACACGATGCCGGGCGGGGCCGCGACCGGTGGCGGAAGGACGAGACCAAGGGCGGCCAGTCGCTGTTCGATCAGGGCCATATCGTCTCCAGGGTCAGGAGGAGGTG
>CADEGB010000525.1 GCA_902826755.1 uncultured Gemmatimonadota bacterium | reverse complement strand
CCCGTTCGTTGCCGATCCAGCGAACGTCGGGCCCCGCGTCGGAGAACATCACCGCGTCGGGTTGGAGCCTCCGAACCAACGCATGCGTCCGCGGCCAGTCGTAGACCTGCCGCTTGCCGTTCGGCCCCTCGCCATTGGCGCCGTCGAACCACACCTCGTGGATCGGTCCGTACCTGGTCAGGAGTTCGGTCAGTTGGGCCGCGTAGAGGTCGTTGTAGCGCGGCGTGTCGCCATAGCTGGGGGCGTTCCGATCCCAGGGCGACAGATAGAGCCCAACCCGGAGGCGATCGGCTCGGCAGGCGTCCACGAACTCTCGGACCACGTCGCCACGACCGCCCCGGAACGGGCTCGAGGCCACCGAGTGTCGGGTGGTGCTGGTGGGCCAGAGGCAGAAGCCGTCGTGGTGCTTGGCCGTCAGGATCGCGGCACGGAAACCGGCTGCCCGCGCGGTGCGGGACCACTGCCGGGCATCGAGCAACGCCGGATCGAAGATGGCCGGGCTCTCCCGCCCGTCGCCCCATTCCCGATCGGTAAAGGTGTTGATACCGAAGTGGAGGAACAGGGCCAGTTCGTCCCGCTGCCAGAGGAGTTGCGCTCGAGACGGACGCGGTCGCCCCGCTCGCTGCCCGAAGGCCACGCCAGCGGCACCGACCCCGCTCGCCGCCAGGAACGTCCGCCGCTCGATCGATCGACCTGCCCTCGCGGGATCCACCATGACCCGAGGCCGGCGCTACTCGACCGGATCCGCCACGGGATAGCCGCAGCGGGAACATGGATGCCACGGCGCCAGATCAGCGGCGGGAACTCCGTAGTGGGTCCGGAGGCGTCGCTCCGTTTCGGTGACGATCGCGACGCACTCCTCCGGGCTCAGCCGCTCGAACCGGGCCGACCAGGTCAGCCGCTCATCATACCGAGGGAAGACCGGCGCCTCCCCGAAGCGATGGGTCGGCGCCGTGGCGGTCGGACTGCGGCCAAGAAGGTGGAGGTGGACATTCCGTCGCTCGCGCGGGTCCTTGCGCCCTGGCGGATCGGCGGCGTCGTTCAGGGCCCAGTTGCCGGCTTCCCAGTAGTTGAGGCAGCCCCCGCGCAGTTGGGGCAGCGTGGCCAACATCGCGTGCCCCGCGGAGGCAACCAGGAACGACCAGCCGGTCAACTCGTCTGGACCCAGTTCGCTTCGTTCCCAGACGGGACGGTTCGGCCAGACCACGAGATTCCCGCCGTCCTCGCGGCTCACCAGGGCAAGACCCTTCTCCGGCAGCGTCAGCCGGCCGGCTCGGCATCGAAACAGGGTAATGGCCATGGAGACCTCAGCGGCAATCAGTGTTCATACCAGAGCACGACGTTGCCGTTCGAAAAAGACCGAGTCCGGATCAACCGCAGCGCCGGCTGGGTGGTGACCCCCTCGAACATCGTCCGACCGGCGCCGAGCACGATTGGCTTCACCACGACCTGATAGCGGTCGACCAGCCCCTCCTGGGTCAGCAGGGATACCACCCGGCCACTCCCAAGGATCAGCAGATCGGGCCCCGGCTCCCCTTTGAGACGGCGAACCGTGTCGGGCAGATCATCCCGGAACAGGCGGGTGTTGTTCCAATCCGCCCGTTCGAGCGTTCTGGAAAAAACGACCTTGGGCAGCCGGTTCATGCTCTCGGCCACGGTCGGCAGCGTGGCCAGTGCGGCCGGCGTCGGCCAGAAACCCGCCATCATCTGATAGGTGACCCGGCCGAACACCAGCTCCGCGCCGCCACCGGCGTTCTCCGAGGTAAACGCATTCCATTCGGGGTCGGTACTGTGGGCCCAGCTCATGTCGCCGCCGCGATCGACGAAGTAGCCGTCGAGGGAGACGGTATTGAACACTGTCAACGACCGCACGGGAGGCCTTTCTTTCGCAAACCGGACTGATTCTACCCGTTTCTTCATGCTGCCGACAGGATCGCGTCCGGATCGTCATCGGTATATTTGCCGCCGTCCTTCAGCCCACCCACACCTCCACTCCAGCGGAGCAACCCATGGCGCAGTTCTCACTCGCGGGCAAAGTGGCGGTCATCACCGGCGGCGGATCCGGCATCGGACTGGCCAGCGCCCGGCGGTTCGTCGCGGCCGGGGCGCGGGTCACCATCGCCAATCGCTCGGACTCCTCGGCGCTGGCCCGGGACATCGGGGCGACCTACGTCCGGACCGACGTGGCCGTCGAAGCCGACGTCGAAGCGTTGATGCGGTCGGTGGCCGACCGGGAAGGCGGGATCGACATCGTGGTGAACAACGCGGGGCATGGCGACGCGGGGCTCGAGGTGGCCAACCTGACCCGGGAGGTGCTCCAGCGGCATCTCGACGTCAACCTGTTCGGGGTACTCTACGGGATCAAACACGGCGTGGCACGGATGCGAGACGGCGGGAGCATCATCAACGTCAGTTCGCTGGCGGGCCTGAGCAGCTTCCCGACCTACGGCGCCTATGTGGCGTCGAAGTGGGCCGTGATCGGCCTCAGCAAGTCGGCCGCAACCGAGCTGGCCCCCCGCCGAATCCGGGTCAATTGCGTCTGCCCGGGCACCATCGACACACCGATCAACCACCAGGCGGGCGCCGAAGCCGAGCTGGCGATCGTCGAGACGATCGCGCCGTTAGGCAGGATCGGCACGGCGGACGAGGCGGCCGCCGCGATCCACTTCTTCGCTTCCGACGACGCCGGGTACGTCACCGGCGCGGCGCTCGAGGTGGACGGCGGGTGGCTGGCCGGGACGTCCCTGGCCTTGATCGGCAAGGTGATGAGCAGCTGAC
>CADEGB010000524.1 GCA_902826755.1 uncultured Gemmatimonadota bacterium | reverse complement strand
CCTACAACGCCTGGCTCGACCCGCTCCTGACCAACGAATGGCAGATGATCGGGTGGAACAACGTCCAGGAAATGACTCGGTACGGGATGCCCGGCGTGTTCGCGTTCGGAAACTTCGATACCTGGTCGCCGGGGTATCTGATGTTCATGGCGGCTACCCACAACGGCATCAGCCGGCTGTACGAGACGTTCGGCAACGGCGGGAGCGCCGAAACGCTGGAGCGGACGCTGTCTCCCGGCGAGACGTCGCGGACCTGGTATCGGCAGAACCCGCCGCTGCCGCGGGTCAAATGGTCGCTTCGCAACAACAACAACTATCAGCAGACCGGTCTCCTGGTGTCGCTCAGCTACTTCGCCACCAATCGAGCCCTCTTTCTCCAGAACTTCTACGAGAAGAGCAAGCGGTCGATTCTCAAGGCGCGGACCGAAGGGCCGGCGGCCTACGTCCTGCCGGCGAACGAGCGGCGGCCCGGCACCCAGGCCGAGTTGCTCCGGGTCCTCCAGAAGCAGCACGTCGAGATCTCCCGGGCCACCACGGCGTTCTCCGCTCGGGTCGGCGGGACGAAGCGCGCCAAGCCGGACAGCGCCGTCACCCGTTCGTTCCCAACCGGCAGCTATGTCATCCGCATGGACCAACCCTATTCCCGGATCGCGGACGCGCTGCTCGACTACCAGTACTGGGCGCCGGACGACCCGCAGAAGAACCCCTACGACGACACGGGGTGGACCTTCCCCGAGGGGTTTGGGGTGGAGGCGGTCCGGGTCGTCGATCCGCGGGTACTCGAGACGCCGATGGAGCGGGTCGTCGGCGTGGCCCGGGCGCCGGGCGGGCTTACCGGCTCCGGCGCGGTGGTGGCCATCAATCACAACGGTGACAACGCCCTCGCCACTCTCCGCTATCAGCTCCGGAGCGCGGACATCCAGGCGGCCGAAGAACCGTTCGACGCCGCCGGGCGCACGTTCAGCCGCGGGTCGTTCCTGATCCGCGGCGTGGCAGCGGCCGATCTCGACCGGGTCACCCGCGAGCTGGGTCTGACGGCCACGGCGTTGGCCGCCGCGCCCGACGTCCCGACCCACCCGGTCCGCGCGGCCCGGGTGGCCATCCTCCACACCTGGACGGGAACCCAGACCGAGGGATGGTGGCGGCTGGGGTTCGACGTCAACCGGATTCCGTACGACTACATCAGCGTCCAGGACGTGGCGGCCACGCCGGATCTCCGGGCCAAATACGACGTGATCCTCTTCCCCCCGATCAGCGGGGCCGCCGGCCAGGCGATCATCGCCGGGCTCCCGATGTGGCGGAACCCGATGCCATGGAAGACCACACCCGAAACACCGAACCTCGGCGGCATCGACGAGACCGACGACATCCGGCCGGGACTCGGCTGGCACGGGCTCCAGCACCTCGGTGATTTCGTATCGAAGGGCGGCGTTCTGGTCGGGGTCGGCAATACGGCGGAGTTCGCGGTCCAGTACGGCCTCACCGCCGGGGTATCGCTCAACGAAGCCCCGCGTTCGCGAGTGGTCGGCACGCTGCTCCGATCGCGACTGGTCGATGGCAAGAGTCCGATCGGGTACGGGATCATCGACAGCCTGGCGGTCTACAGCGAAGACGGCGCCAGCTTCAGCGTCAGCAACACCACCGGCGGACGGTTCTTCCGACGGAGCGGCGACGCGAGCAGCCGGCCAACGGGGCGGGGTCGTGCCGACGAAACCGACGTGGTCCAGGGACGCCCGGCGCTCGACCCGCGGTTCGAACTGCCGGCCCGGCCGACGGTGGAACCGTGGCAAGCCGCCCCGATTGCCGACGACCAGCTCCGCAATCCCCTCGGCGTCATCCCGCCCGCCCAGCGGCCCCGGGTCATCCTCCGGTTCAGCGATCAGAAGGACCTTCTGGTGTCCGGCTTGCTCGACAGCGGGGCGGAGATCGCCCAGCGGCCCGCGGTGGTCGACATCCCGAGAGACCAGGGGCACGTGGTGCTTTTCTCGATCAACCCGATCTACCGCGGGTCCACGATCGGGAGCTACTTCATGGTCTTCAACACCATCCTCCACTTCGACCATCTCGGCGCCGGCCGGGTTCTCGACGACAAATGAAGGAGCGTCCGATGACCGACCCCGATTCGCGCCGCGGCTTCCTTACCCGCCTTGGCCAGGCCTCGACCCTGGCCGCCCTGGCGCCGCTGGTGCCTGAGAGACGGGATGCCGGATCCGTGGCCCTCCCGCAGGGTCCGCTCGACGAGAACGGATGGAAGAAGATCCGCGGGGAGTTCCTTCCCGGCGCCAGGACGATCTCGATCAACGCGGCCAACATGTGCCCCGCGCCCCGATCGGTGGTCGACGCGGTGGTCCGGGCCACCCGCGACGTGGACACCGACGTTTCGTACCAGAACCGGGCCGAGTACAACCAGCTGCGAGACAAGGTCCGGGAGCGGATTGCCCGTCTCATCCATGCCGACGGGGACGAGATCGCGATCGTCCGGAACGCCTCGGAGGCCAACAACATCGTGGCCGGCGGGTTGGCGTTGGAACGGGACGACGAGGTGCTCCTGCTCGACCAGAATCATCCCACCAACAACGTGGCCTGGGACGTCCGGTCGGCTCAGCGCGGGTTTCAGGTCCGCCGGATCGGGTTCGCCACCACGCCGGCAAGCCCGGCCGAGGTCATGGCGCGGTTTGCGGCCGCGGTCACGTCGAAGACTCGGGTCATCGCCTTCTCGCACGTGTCCAACACGAGTGGCCTCAAGGTGCCCGCGGTCTAACTCTGTCAGTGGGCCCGG
>CADEGB010000523.1 GCA_902826755.1 uncultured Gemmatimonadota bacterium | reverse complement strand
GGGCGTCAGATCGGCTACCACTGTCACGGGAATCCGAACCGGGTCACCCCCGATCGGGGCGCCATCGGCGGTGGCCAACTCCAGTTCGAGCGTCCCGGAACGCCGGGGCTGCACCGCCCCGCGGAAGCTGGCGCCGGCCGCCTCGAGAACGACCCGGTCTCCCCCCAACCGCCACGCCGCCGCGGCCAGATCGGCGGTGGTCTCGCCGACCACGGCCAACGTCGTTCCCTCCGGCACCAGCAGCGTGTCACCCGACGTCGGGAGTACTTCGTCGTCGAGCCCGAGATAGCGGGGATAGCGCGCGGTCAGCGTCACCCGGCCGAGAAAGGCTGGCAAACGGACGTGCACGAGCACCGTGTCAGAGGTTCGGCCCCCGCTCCGGACGAAGGCAAAGAGGTCGCCCTCCAAGGGACCGATCGTCCGGGTGGCCCGTCCCACCGAATCGAGGGTGACCGGCTCCGATCGCCAGGACTCGCCTTTGCCGCGGAGCCACAGCTCCGCATCGACCCGGCCTGCGGCCCGAATTCCGACCGCCACCGATTCGCCTCGATCCACGGTTTCGCGATCGACCGCCACTTGCACCGGCGCCACGAACGTGGCCCACGCCTCGGCCGGTGACCAGAGGAGCGCTACCGGCCCCCGCCCCGGGCGGGCCCCGAGGAACAGGACCAGCCCAGCGGCCAGGGCCGCGCCGGCAACCCGAGCCCGCGACTGCCACGCCGATCGGACCGGCGCCAGCGCCGCCGCCCCGCGATCGCCTAACGCCTCCGCGCAGGCCCGATCGGCGGCCAGGAACAACTCCGGGCTGGTCCCGTCCGATGCCCCCTCCAGCACCGACGACACGGCGCCGCGCCGCCAGCCTGGGGCCGCTTCCACCACCCGGCCCGGCGCGGCATCTCGAAACACGCGGGTCGTCCGGCGAAAGGCCTGGAACGCCACGCCCAGGACCACGACCACCGTGCCCCAGGCGCCAAGCACCCAGAGCGGCGACCGGATGATCCCCAACCGCACCAGCCAGGCCGCGATCGCGAGTGCCAGCAAGGCCCCTCCCGCGGCCCCCACGGCCATCGAGCCGAGGCCAAGTCGGCGGAGCGGAGCCGCCAACCGGGCAAGCGCGTCGGGTGTGTGGCGGGCGGTCATGACTCAGCGGCTCCCGACCGCATACATGAAGAGATTGACACCCATCCGAAGGGCCGCTTCGTGTTTCTCGGGCGGATCCCGATGCACGTCGGGATCTTCCCAGCCGTCACCCAGGTCGGTCTGATAACTGTAGTAGAGCGCCAACCGGCCCTCGAGGAAGATCCCGAATCCCTGGGCCGGCTTGCCATCATGTTCGTGAACCTTCGGAAGCCCCTTCGGGAACTCGTATACGACGCGGTACACCGGGTGGTCCCACGGTACTTCGACCAGGCTCCGCTCGGGGAACAGCCGGGCGATCTCGCGCCGGATCGACTCGTCCATCCCGTAGTTGTCGTCGACATGGAGAAAGCCGCCCTGTTCGAGATACCGCCTCAGGGTGGCCCGTTCAGGGTCGCTCCAGCGGACGTTGCCGTGCCCGGTCATATAGATGAATGGGACCTGCCAGAGGTCGTCATCGGTCAGCCGGACGACCTTCTCTCGGGCGGCTACTCGAAGCGGGGTTCGCTCCCCGATGGCCTTGAGAAGATTGGGGAGGCTCGAGGGATTGGCGTACCAGTCGCCGCCGCCATCGTACTGCAGCCGACCAACGGTCATCAACTCCTGGGCGGCGGCCAGGGCGGGCAGCCCGCCGGCCAGCGACGCGACGAGCATCAGCCGCCTCACGAGGGATCCTCCGCCACCAGCCGATAGCTCTCGTTCCGACTCAAGCCGAACACCTCCGCCACTGCTTTGGCCACGCGACTTCGCTCCACCCCGGCGGCCACCAGCGCCTTGGCCATCGCCGCGGCGGGCCCGGTCTCGACCACCGCCGCGACCTCGGCGGCCGCCTCGATGACGATCGTGACCTCGCCCCTGACCTCTCCAGCCCGACTCCAGGCCACCAGCTCCGCCAGCGATCCGGCCCGGATCTCCTCGAATTTCTTCGTCATTTCCCGGGCCACCACCGCCCGGCGAGTCGGCCCGCAGGCCAGCTCCATGTCCGCCCCCGTTTCCGATGCCCTGAAAAGGATCAAGCCCTCCGCCACCATCGCGGTGACGCAGAAGGCTCGGGAACTACAGCAGAAGGGCGAGAAGGTCATCGGGCTCGGCGCGGGCGAGCCGGATTTCGATACGCCTGACAATGTGAAGCAGGCCGCGATCAAGGCGATCCAGGACGGCAAGACGAAGTACACGGATGGCGACGGCATTCCCGAGCTGAAGGAGGCGATCTGCGCCAAGTTCAAGCGCGAGAACGGGCTGGACTACAGACCGAGCCAGGTGAACGTGTCGCCGGGCGGCAAGCCAGTGATCTTCAACGCCTTCATGGCGACGCTGAATCCGGGCGACGAGGTGGTGATCCCGACACCTTACTGGGTGAGCTATCCCGAGATGGCGCTGATCTGCGGCGCGACGCCGGTGTTTGCACACGCGTATGCGGCGGACGCCTACAAGCTGAAGCCTGAGGCGCTGGAAGCCGCGATCACGCCGAAGACCAAGTGGCTGATCCTCAACTCGCCGTCCAACCCTTCGGGCGCCGCCTATACGAAGGCCGAGCTGCGGGCGCTGGCGGATGTCCTGCTGGCGCATCCGCATGTGTGGGTCCTGACCGACGACATGTACGAGCATCTGGTGTTCGACGGGTTCGAGTTCTTCACCATCGCGCAGGTGGAG
>CADEGB010000522.1 GCA_902826755.1 uncultured Gemmatimonadota bacterium | reverse complement strand
TTCTATTCCCCCGACTCGAGGCCCTGATGTTTCGTCGCCTGTGGTTCCTCGCCCTGTTCGTCGCGCAGCCCGTTGCCGCGCAAGACGCGATGTTTATCCTCCGAAGCGGTTCGGACACCGTAAGCCTGGAGAAATTTTCCCGCAGCCCGGGCAAGCTCTCCTCGGAAGTGCTGATCAAGAGTGCCGGCGCCCGGATCACGTTCGCCGTCGACGTGGCCCCGGACGGGAGCGTTCCCAGCCTGACGACGTCGTTCTGGATGGCCACCGACGCCCCGGGGACCCCCGCGCGACAGGTGGCCCGGCTGTCGTTTCGAGGCGACTCGGTCATCGTTGACATCGAAGGGGGCGGTCAGACCCGGACCGAGCGGCACGCCACGAAGGCGGGGGCGATTCCCTACATCAATCCATCGTTCGCGCTGATGGAGCTGGTAATCGACCGGTCCCGGCGACTGGGCGCGGCCGGCACCGAGGTCCCGATGTTCATGGTGGCCGGTGGCCAGACCCTGCCGGTGATGGTCAAGGCGATCAGCGCGGATTCGATGTCACTCACCATGGCTGGCGGCGAAATGCGGGTCCGGGTGGACGCCGCGGGCCGGATCCAGGGCGGCGCGATCCCGATTCAGCGAGCCACGATCGAACGAGTCGCCGGGGGCTCCGCTGCCATGACGGTGGCCAAGCCGGACTACTCCGCCCCGTCGGGCGCGCCGTACACGGCCGAGGACGTGACCGTCACGACCCCGATGGGCCACACGCTGGCCGGAACGCTGACGCTGCCGAAGGGCGCCGGACCGCGGAACAAGGTGCCCGCCGTGGTGACCATCACTGGCTCGGGGTCGCAGGATCGGGACGAGGCGATCTCGCTCTTCAAGGGGTATCGGCCGTTCCGGGAGATCGCCGATTCGCTCGGGCGGCGGGGAATCGCGGTGTTGCGGATGGATGACCGCGGCTTCGGCGGATCCGGCGGCGATGCGGCCACGGCCACCAGCGCGGACTTCGCGCAGGACATCAAGGCCGGCCTGGCGTACCTGCGAACTCGGCCCGAAATCGACGCGACCCATCTCGGCCTGGTGGGGCACAGCGAGGGCGGCCTGATCGCGCCGTTGGTCGCCACCACGGAACCCGAGCTGGCCGGGATCGTCCTGCTGGCCGGCACAGCCTACACCGGCCGCCAGATCCTCCAGTTTCAGCTCGGCAACGGAATCCGGAACGACACCAGCCACACCGCGGCCAAGAAGGACTCGCTCCTGGCTGGCCTCCCGAAGCAGATCGATTCGATGGCGGCGGCCGTGCCGTGGCTCAAGTTCTTCGTCAACTACGATCCGATCGTGACGGCCCGCGGGGTCAAGACGCCGGTGCTGATCCTCAACGGCGCCACCGACCTGCAGGTGACCCCGGACCAAGTCGCTTTGCTCGAGAAGGCTTTCAAGCAGGCCGGCAATCGGGACGTCACGGCCAAAGTGCTCAAGGACCTGAACCACCTGTTCGTGGCGGACCCCGACGGGTACCCGGGCCGGTACCTCGAACTCAAGACCTTTGCCGTCGACCGGGCCACTATCGGCCTGGTGGTGGACTGGCTGGCCAAGCGATTCCTCAAGCCGTCCGCCTAACGGAAGGGCGGCTCGATCCGGAACCGGGCCACCGACGGGAGGTCGTTCTCGTCCCGGACGATGGCCCAGACCCGGTTGCCCTCGGCTTCGACCAGGGTCATCCGACAGCCGCAGTCGACCCGGCCGAGAAAGCGGCCGTCGTCGCCGAAGACCTCGTAGACGGGTCGGGTCCGGTAGCGGATGACCGGCGCTTTCGGATCGCGCGGGGTGGTGACCTCGGCGTCGGGAATCCGCTCCGACGGCACCGCCACCTGCGCCCAGATCCGGCCGTCCCGCGCAACGCTCAGTCCGAGCAGCGGCGCCTTGACCTCGGGGAGCGCGGGCCCGGACCAGGCCCATTCCGGTTGGGTCTGCCGCAGACTGAAGGTGATCCGCGCCTGCTCCTCCTCCCGTTCCTCGGCCACCACGGGTACCGCCGGAGCGCCGCGGCGGATGACCACCGGTTTCCCGTCGGTCCGCGCCACCACGATCTCGAACCGTCCGCCGTGCCCCACCACGAAGTACCCCGCGGGGTGCCAGGCCCAGAAGTAATTCGGCGCAAACCGGGATGACGTCGACGACTGGTTGACGTTGTCCTTGCCCGAGCGCTGGACGGCCAGGTACACCTCGCGCTGAACGGGCAGGTCCGGCGGTTCGAGCGAATCCTGGAAGACCCCCCCGTCGCCCAGCGGAACCAGGCCGAGCCGGCCGAGAATCTCGCCCTCGCGCGGAGGGGTGACGGGCCGTTTCAGGTAGAGGCGTCCGCTGCGGTCGGTGTGGAGGCCGTTGCCAGTGTTGAATCCCGACGGGGTGACCCAGCTGGTCCGAAACGCGCCGGAGGCGTCGAAGAAGGAAACCCGAGCGTTCTGGGGATCCCAGACCGCCAGACCGGTGTCGGGCAGCGTGGCCATTCCGCTGTTCGAGGCGAACTCGCCGGGGCCACCGCCCTTCCGGCCGATCCGCCGGATCAGCGTGCCGTCGGCCCCGAACAGGAACACCGAACTCGTCGGCCGATCGAAGACCCAGAATCGACCGGCCCGGTCGACCTCGAACTCCGACACCTCGGTAAAGAGCGAGGTATCGTCCGCCGACGGCGCGATCTGGACCTCGGGGACGAGCCGACGGACCGCGGGCACCGGGACCTCGCCGGCGATCCGGGCCACCACGGTGTCGGCGGTCGAGTCGATGACGGTTCGGAGACCGGAGGT
>CADEGB010000521.1:2028-2820 GCA_902826755.1 uncultured Gemmatimonadota bacterium | reverse complement strand
GGGGCGGCGGGGGCGGCGGGGGCGGCGGGGGCGGCGGGGGCGGCGGGGGCGGCGGAGGGACGGCCGTGACCACGACCCGGCTGGTGTCGGCCAACCCGGAGTTCGGATGCCGATACCAGACTTGATACTGACCAGGCACGGCCCCCGCGGTGAAGAGGCCGGATATGGTGACCTGGCCTCCCGTCGCGCCGAAGGAACCTCCCTGGAGCACTGCGCTCGAGCTGTCCGATCGCCGCCCGACGACGGTGAATTGCTGTTGGCTCCCAACGCCCAGAGCCACGCTGTCGGGCGAGAGGATTACCCGGACGAGCAGGATCGGAGGAGGCGGAGGCGGCGGCGGGGGCACCGGCGCCGCCACGATCACGGTCGCCGCGGCCTGCAGGGCCCGACCGGACAACTCAGTGGTTGCCGTGATCCCGTACCGCCCCGGACTCGAACCGGCGCGGAACAGACCAGACTGGTCGATCGCGCCGCCAGACGCCTGGAACGAGACGCCCGTGGCGGGGAACGAATCCCCCACCTGTCGTACGGCCTGTACGACGACCCGCACGGTGTCCCCGGCAAGGAGGGCGGCTGTGTCCGGCCGGATTCGGAGCCCGACGACCGGATTCGGGTCTGGATCAAGCCCTTGAGGTCCAGGGTCGCTCTGGCAGCCGCCGAGGGCCAGCACCCCGAGGCCGAAGCCCAGGATTCCCTGCGTGAGTCGCATTCCCCAATCTAGGGATTTCGACTCACGTCGACAAGTACATTTTTTTGACATTGACGCTTTTCCACATAGGCATGACGTATACA
>CADEGB010000521.1:0-2018 GCA_902826755.1 uncultured Gemmatimonadota bacterium | reverse complement strand
AAAAGGCACACAATCAACAGCAAAACCTTGACACTGTCGACAGTTATGTTGATCGAGAATCAATCCCGTGGTGGCCTCTGTTCCTGCGGCGGCATAGATTAGCCTGCTGCGTTCCCGCTGCCATTCGCCCTCCTAACTCCGAGGTCTCTGTGCTCCGACCAGAGGTCACGAGCGCCCTGCAGGCGGTCTCCACCGATCACGCGTGGTCCCTCATCGAACGGTTTGCCGGCCTGAAGCGCGAACACCCACGGGACGTGGCGGTCGCCGCGGCTGACATCGTCAGCCGGCTCGAGCGCCTGGGCGTCCCTGTCACCGTGCATGAGCCCGAACTGTTCCTCAGCCTCCCCGGTCAGGCGTCGGTTGAGCTGGGATCCCGACACTTCCCAGCCAAACCAATGGCCATGAGCCGGCCCACCGGCGGCCTGTCGGCCCCCCTGCTCTACCTGCCCAACCGCCAGGATCCGAGCATTGAGGAGTTCTTTTCCCGACCTGGCGGGTCTGAGCTCGATCCCTTGATCCGGGGCCGGATCGTGGTGACCGAGGGCTTCGGAATGCCCGGGAAGGTTGCCCATTTCGAGGCGCTCGGCGCCGTCGGGCTGGTGGCGGTCAACCCCGGGCAGCGCCCCCACTGGGGCATTTGCACCACGGTCTGGGGCACGCCGGACCTGTACGACCTGCCCCGGAAGCCGACCATCCCGGTGGTCGCCGTCAACGCCGAGTCGGGTCGGGCGTTGATCGAGGCCGCCGGCCGAGGCGAAGTCGGAACGATCCGCGCGGCCCTCGAGGAGGGGTGGTATCGATCTCCGATCCCGGTCGTGAAGGTCCCCGGTATCGAGGAGCCTGATCGATTCGTGCTGCTCCACGGACACTACGACGCCTGGGACGTCGGTGTCGGCGACAACGCCGTCGGCGACGGCACCCTCCTCGAGATCGCACGGGTCCTCTGGCACCACCGGAGCAGCCTCCGCCGCTCGGTGTGGATCGCGTGGTGGCCCGGCCATTCCACCGGCCGCTACGCCGGAAGCACCTGGTTCGCCGACCACTATGCCCACGAGCTCGATCAGGGTTGCATCGCCCAAGTCAACTGCGACTCGCCCGGGTGCCGTTGGGCCACCGAGTATCTCGACGTGGCATGGATGCCGGAAACCGAGGCGTTCTGTCAGGGCGTGATTCGGGAACTGGCCGGCAAGGAGGCCAAGGGGGAGCGGCCCTATCAGGCCGGCGACTACTCCTTCAACAACATCGGGATCTCGAGCTACTTCATGTTGCTCTCCACCATGAGTCCCGAGGATCGGGCGGCCAAGGGCTACTACGCGGTCGGCGGCTGCGGCGCCAACATCGCCTGGCATACCGAAGACGACACGATGGAGATCGCCGACCGCACCATCCTCGATCTCGATATCCGGATCTACCTCGCGGCCGTTATGCAGACCGCCAACGCCACCGTCGCCCCCTTCGACTTTTCCCGGACGCTGGCCGACTTCCGCGCGACCCTCGACCGCTATCAGCACGCCGCGGGCATCCACTTCTCGCTCGAGGCGAGTCGGGGCGCGCTCGAACGCCTCGAGGGCGCCGTGGGTCGCCTCAACCACCTGGCCCGAACCCTGGGCGAACGCCCCGCCACCGACGCCACGGTTCGCCGCGTCAACGCCGCGCTCCGCCGCCTGGCTCGCCTGTTGGTGCCCGTCAACTTCACGACCCGACCCCGGTTCTGGCACGATGAAGCTGAGCAGATCCCGCCCCTGCCCGACCTGGCACCGGCTCTCGAACTCCCCTCCGCCCGACCGGAACGACGGGGCTTCATCCTGACCCACCTGGTCCGGGGACAGAACCGACTGGTCGCGACCCTGCGGGAGGCGACCGAGTTGGTGGAGGCCGTCGCTTGATCCGGCCCCGCACCTGGCTCGGCGTGGCGGTGACGATGGCCGTGGCGGCGTGCGCACGAACGGCGCCGCCCGCGGACACGCTCCGACTCGCCATCATCAACGACCCGATCATGCACGCGCCGCTGCCGCCCC
>CADEGB010000520.1 GCA_902826755.1 uncultured Gemmatimonadota bacterium | reverse complement strand
CGCGGCCGCTCGCATCGCGGTGCGTGGCGCCCGCAGCAGAAGCCGAACTCGTTAGCCGGACCGAGATCACGACCAATGACCAAGCTCACTGCGCCGATCTTCCAGAAGCAACTCGGCGCCGAGCTCGCTGGGCTCGTCAAAGACGAGTTCACGTTTCTGCGTTCGAGACTCGAGTTTCGCCGATCTGCTGCCGGCGGCAGCGACATCGTAATTCTTTCGGGCTCCAGCAAATGGTCACCATTCATCTCGGTGTCGTTTTACTTCGGCAAGAACTTTGACCAAGTGCGAGCGCTTGAGAAGCAGCACGGCGGGCATCCGATGCCCTACCACATCCAGCAGTATTCTCCCAACCTCCGCGCCATGCGTGGCATCGACTACCACGGCCCCTGTACGTGGGAAGTAGACATTGAGAAGCCGCCGGAGAACCTCGCCAGTGAGATACTCGCCGGTGTCCGGGGTATGGCCGAGCCCTTCTTTGCGCGGTTCTCAGATCTCCGGGCAGCGCGCGACGCGATCGCTGCGGACGATTCCTGGTGCTTCGGTGGTCAAGCATTCTGGCGTGCTCTGTTGAAGCTCGATGCTGCACTCGGCGACCTTGGTCACTTTAGAGAGTGGAGCAAGTCCCTCGGTCCCTTCGAGAGTCAGCAGGCAGCTGCGATGCTGGCCGTATGGGACGGTGCCACGTAATGGCTGAGCAGTCAAGGACATGGGTGACAAAACAGTCCAAGGACATAGGTAACACTCGTTACTGACGGCGTCGTCGCCGTCGTTGACGGCCATGAATGTCTTCGACGAGGTAGGTTCGTTCGTGGAACCGACCGAGGCGGAGCGGGCCGAAGTACAGATCCCATTCCCCGTCGTCGATCTCGACGAGCCCGACATACTCGCCGCCCAGGGTGTGCGTCACGTTCACCCACCGGGCATCCCACCGAATCCCGCCGTTGGTGCTGACGCGACGGACCGCGTAGTGGCCGGGATACTCGAGGGGCGGCAACCGGCTCGGCAGGGACCGAGGCGAGGGCGCATAGAGCGAGGCGGGCGTGGCGTCGGCGAGGGCCTCGTGAGGCCGCAGCGTGTTGTATTCAGTCCGCCAGGCATCGAAGCGACGTTGCTGGGCGGACCGCGTCGCCCGCGGCGGGCGGGCCGTGTCCCGTTTGAGGGTCCGGTGCATCCGCTCGTGGCGGCCGTTTTGTTGGGGAGAGGCCGGCTCGATGAGATCCGGCAAGATCCCCAACCGGACCCACCACACGGAGAGCGGGGACAGTCGGCCGAGCGCCTGGGTCGCAGACGGCACCCCGTTGTCGGAGCGAATCCGCTGCGGCAGGCCGAATTCCTGGAAGGCCCGGAGGAAGTACGGCCGCGTCTCGATCACCCGGGTGCTGGTGAGGGCGCGACAGACGAGGAGCATCCGGCTGTAGCCGTCGGCCACGGTGAGCGGAAAGCACTCGGCGCCGTCGCCGGTGCGGAACTGCCCCTTGAAGTCCGCGGTCCAGACGGCGTTCGGGGCGTCCATCGGCGCCTGCGGCCGCCCGGGATGTCCGGGCCGCCGGACCCGGCGAGGCGCGACCACCAGCCCGGCGCGGGCCAAGTGGAGCGCGATCGTACTGCGGGCCGGCCAGGGCGCTGCGGGCAGCTGCTGCCGGACGAGATGGAGCAGTTTGCGCGGCCCCCACGTCGGGTGGCGGTGCCGGGCGTCGAGCAGCGCGCGGACCAACTCCGGCGGTGTGGCGCGAGGGGAGGTGTGCGGCCGCCGCGACTGGTCCCCGAGCGCGGCCATCCCCCCGGCCTCGAACCGGGTCAACCACTTGTAGCCCGTCTTGCGGCTGATTTGGTAGGCGGCACACAGCTCGACGAGCGGGGCAATCCCGCCCTGCACGTCCTGGACGAACTGGCGGCGGAGATCCATGGTCGACTCCTCGGTCCACGGCATCGGCTGCTCCTGGCGAAAGCCGAAACCTGGCGCTAGTGTCACCCATGTCCTTGGACTGTTCTGCCACCTATGTATTTAGACTGTACCGGCGGGCCGGCTAACAAGCAAATGGAGCAGACGGCGGCTGCGCCGCCGCAGCTCATTTGCAGGACGTTATGCCGCACCCGGGGTCTAGGGTCATGGCCGAGATTGATCAGGTCAAGCGTTACCACCAGTTCTGCACCTACAACCGCCAGGCCCTGGGCGAGAGCGACCTCGCAGGGTGCTTCTATTGCTGTGCGCTTTTCCCGGCGAGCTCGGCTGCCCGAGATGCGGCATCGACCCGGTGCTGCCGTCGTCGAAGGTCACCCTGACTGCTGACCTACTCGCCGCCATGCGCGATCACTGGTTCTAGATCGGCTAAAATGATGTCTGGCCTCCTGCCGCTAGCCCTCGAAGTCATGGACAAGGAGCCGAGCACCTTGGCTATGTGGGGCCTCGCGGTCAGCGGCGGAGCAGTCGGGTACGTGGCTGCCCGCTGGCGTCGGTGGACCGCGTGGGTCACCGTCGGCATCGTTGGTCTTGCGGCATTCGTTCTGCTAAGCGAGCTCCGAGACCCCGACATCGGGCCGGCCATTCTACGCGAAACGAACGGTCGGTATCCCTGGCATGTTGTCGGCTCGCTGGCCTTGGCGATCGGCATGACGCTGGCCGGAACCCGGCGTTCGGTGCGCGGTGCGGCATAACAAGGTATTGCAGCGGACAGGCGCCCGACGCTCCGTTTGACAAGTCGCGGCCGCGCCCCGATGTTGATCGGTGGACGGCGCGGCCGCTCACTTCTGTGCGGCGCCTGCCGCTGAATACCGATCCGTTAGGCCGTCGGAACCACCTCCCGATCACCAGTGATGTGAACCACGTTCGCG
>CADEGB010000519.1 GCA_902826755.1 uncultured Gemmatimonadota bacterium | reverse complement strand
CGTGGCCGCACCAGCCCCCCGGGCTTTCTACTCGCTGTTCAAGCCGACCCCGTGGGCCCACGCCCGGGAGCTGTCGACCGATCGACCCGACATGACCGAGAGCCCGTACACGGTCCCGGCCGGCCGGTTCCAGTTCGAGATCGACGTGGTCAACTACACTCGCGATGTCAGCGGCGCCGGCTCCACCCGGACTCGGACCGAGAGTCTGGCCCTGGCGCCCGTCAACATGAAAGTCGGTCTCCTGCCCAATCTCGACGCCCAGTTGGTGGTCGAGACCTACGTCCGCGACCGGGAACGGGTCCTGACGTCCAGCAGCGCGGTCTCCAGCAGTCGGGTTGGCGCCATCACCGGGCGCACCAAGCTCAATCTCTGGGGCAACGACGGCGGCCGGACCGCGTTCGGCCTGATGCCCTTCGTCGCCTTCGTGCCGCGGGCCGGGGGCGGTCGGTACGTCAACGCCGGTCTGATCGTGCCGCTGTCGGTTGACCTCGGCGCCGGGTTCGGGCTCGGCACCATGGCCGAGTTCGACGTCGAAAAGAGCGAGGCCAGCGGCGACTACCACACCGTGTTCGTCAACTCCATCACCGTCGGCCGCGACCTCGCCGAGAATCTCGGCGCCTACCTCGAGTTCTTCAGCGCGGCGACGACCGAGTCGGGGGCCGGCTGGATCCGGACGTTGAACTTCGGGATGACCCGAGGGCTCGGCGGGAACGTCC
This sequence comes from uncultured Gemmatimonadota bacterium, assembly GCA_902826755.1. Classification (GTDB taxonomy): domain Bacteria; phylum Gemmatimonadota; class Gemmatimonadetes; order Gemmatimonadales; family GWC2-71-9; genus SHZU01. Next base: position 2,121 of record CADEGB010000519.1, on the reverse strand, counting down.
AACTTGATCTCGGAGCGAACTTCGGCTTGAGCCGCGTGGCGGACGATTTCAACCCGTTTCTCGGTCTCTCGTTCCGATTCTGAGTCCGTTCCGCTGCCTGACTCGCGCCGCCCAGGGCCATTCGGCCCTCCGGGCGGCGCGATCGTGTTGGCCCCGTCCGGTTTTCCTCTCAAGTGTTGTCCCCCGATGCCGATACCGGAGCCATCGACTTCAATCACCCATCCGCTCGCGCCCACGCCCGAGTTGGTGAAAGGTCAGGAGATTTCCCGATGACGCTCCGCTGGTCGCTCAGACGCACCTTGTTGTCACTCGCGGCGCTCGGCGCCATCGTCGCCCTCGTGGTCGGCGCCATCGGCCGGCTCTCGACCGGCCGCCTCGGCGCCGCCATGGGCGAAATGGCGCGGTCCGCCGCGGGCCTCCAGCATGCGATGATGGGCGACATGATGCACGACGCCCTTCGGGCCGACGTGCTCCGCGCCTACTTCGCCGCCCGATCGGCGCCGGGCCAGCGGAAAGAAGTGCTCGACGAACTCGCCGACCATGCGACCACGTTCCGGTCCTCGATCGCCGCGTTCGACTCGCTCCAACTCGGCGGAGAGGTCGATCGGACCCTCGCCGACCTGCGCCGGCCGCTCGAGACCTACATCGCGACCGCCGAGGAACTGACCAGGCTCGCGTTCCAGAACCCCAGTCAGGCCGAAGCGCGGTATCCCGAATTCCAGGCGGCATTCGAACAGCTCGAAGGCAAAATGGAAGCCTTCGGCGACGCGACCGTCGGGCACAGCGAGGCCGCCGCGGCCGCCGGCCGGAGCACCCAGGCATCCCTCGCTCTGGCCATCGTCGCGGTCCTGATCGTCGGCGCCGCCATCGTGTTGGGCGCCGGCGCGACCGTGTCCAATGCGATCGTCCGGGACGTCGCCGAGATGCAGAGGGTCACCGCGCTGGTGGGCAAAGGCGATCTGACGGCCGTCGCCACCGTCAAGTCGGACAACGAACTCGGACAGGTCGCTGGCGCGCTCAACGAAGCGGTCACCGGGATGCGAACCGCCCTCCAGGCCGAGCAGGTGGACTGGGCCGAGGTCGGTCACCAACGGGACGAAGTGAACCGGGTCCGCCAAATGGTCGAGGACGCGCCCATCAACATCGTCTATGCCGACCGAAACCTGGCCATCCGATACGTCAATCGCTCGGCCGTGGCCCTCTTCCGCTCGCTCGAGCAGTACCTGCCCATCAAAGCCGACCAGCTCGTTGGGCAGAGCATCGACATCTTCCATCGGCAACCGGCCCATCAGCGAAACCTGCTGGCCGAGCCGAAGAATCTGCCCCATACCGCCCGGATCAAGATCGGTCCCGAGGACGTCGAGCTCAGGATCTCCGCCATCATGGACGACAAGGGTGGCTACCTCGGTCCGATGCTCACCTGGGACGTGGTGACTGCCAAGCTCCGAGCGGAGGCCCAGATCAAGGAGGCGCAGGACCGGGAAGCAGAAGCCGGTGTCGCCCTCCGTCACAAGGTCGACGAGATCCTGAGCGTGGTCAACGCCGCGGCCGAAGGCGACCTCACCCGAAACGTCGAGGTGCGAGGCGACGACGCCATCGGACAGCTCGGCGCCAGCCTGGCCCGCTTCTTCGAGGACCTGACCCGCAGCCTGGGCCAGATCCGGCAGGCCGGCGGCCAGTTGAAGGGATCCTCCTCCGAACTGACGCATACCAGCCAGACGATGAGTTCGGCGGCGGAGGAAACGGCCGCCCAGGCCAGCGTCGTGTCGGCCGCGGCGGATGAAGTCAGCCGGAACGTCCAGACCGTGGCCACCGGCACCGAGCAGATGATGGAGAGCATCCGGGAGATCTCGAAGAGCGCCAACGAGGCGGCCAAGGTCGCCTCCCAGGCGGTTCACGTCGTCGAGTCGACCGACGTCACCGTCAACAAGCTCGGGACCTCGAGCGCCGAGATCGGCGAGGTCATCAAGGTGATCACGGCCATCGCCCAGCAGACCAATCTCCTTGCCCTCAATGCCACCATCGAAGCTGCCCGGGCCGGCGAGGCCGGCAAGGGGTTCGCGGTCGTCGCCAACGAGGTCAAGGAACTGGCCAAGGAGACCGCCAAGGCCACCGAGGACA
>CADEGB010000518.1 GCA_902826755.1 uncultured Gemmatimonadota bacterium | reverse complement strand
CGTGATTCGGCAATTCGGGCCCGAGGAGCCCCTGCGCCGCGAATTGAACCCCGAGGTAGATGAATGTCGCCACCGCGAGACCGCCGAGGCCGCCGAGGGGCACGGTCCGGCTCGGATTGCGGAGTTCACCGCTCACCGCCAGGACCGCTTCGAACCCGGCAAACAGGTAAAGCAGGCGCATCGCCATCCGGCCGATGTCGGCGGCCGGCGGCAGCGTCTCCCACCGGATGAACGCCGGATTGAACGCAACCAGGCCGACGATGACCAGAATCACCAGGGGCGCCAGCTTGGCCACCGTCACCCCCTCGACCAGCTTGGCGCCGACGCGGGCCCCTCCGCGGATGTTCACGGTGGCAAACCCGGCGTAGATCGCGACCAGCAGCGCGACCCGGGCGGCGCCGTCACCCACCGACGGCAGCAGGACCGACAGCGAACGGATGAAGACGGAGCCGACCACCGCCGAAGCGATCAACTGCACGCCGAGGTAGAGCAACAGCCCGACCACCCAGGCGGCAAAGGGACCAAACGCGGTCTCGACGTAGGCATAGGCACCACCCGCCCCGGTGACTCGCGATCCAGACTCGGCAAAACAGAGCGCGATCAACCCCATCGCGAACGCGGCGACGAGGTAGGCCAGGATCCCGGCGGACCCGAGGGCCGCCGCCACGGTGGCGGGAAAGACGAAGATGCTGGAGCCGATGATGACGTTGATGACGCTGGACGCGAGGCCCAAGGGCCCGATCGTCCGCGCCAACCCGGAAGAACCGGGATCGGGGCGGTCAGACACGAATGGCTCCAGGAAACGGACGGCGACGACGGTGACGGCGCGGCGTCAGGCTAGAGTACCGCGCCGCGGAGGACGACGCAACCGGCGTCCGGCCCGCGGCGCGACGAATTCAGCGACGGATCGCTTCCAGCAGCGGGCGACCGTCCAGCGGCTCCGTCGGACGAACCCCGAGGACCGCGGCAAGGGTCGGGGCGATGTCGGCGGTGCGCACGAACCGGCCGTAGCGACCGGTTCGGAACGGCGCGCCCATGAAGATGATTGGGACGTGGGAATCGTCCCGATGCGGCGACCCATGGGTGGCGGTGATCGGGTACGGATAAGAGTTGGTCGCGTAGCGGTAGACGTTCCCATCCTGCAGCGTCACGACCACCGCGGGCGCGGCGGTGGTGGGAAACATCTGGACCCAGCGACGGGCAATATCGTCGCGGGTCAGGTTGGCGGCGGCGAGATCGCGGAATCGGTCGACCCGGAGGACGCCAGGAATTCGGCGAGCCTCGAGGAACCAGAAGGGGGCCATGTCGACCCGGAGCTTGCCCGCGAGTTCGGCGATTTTCCCGCCCCCGTGATCGGCGGTGAGGGCGACGATGACCCGGGTGGAGTCGCGCAGGGTAAACAGCGTGTCGAGCAAGCCGCCGATCACCCGGTCGAGCCGGAGGATCTGATCGTGTTGTTCGCGGGAGTCGGGCCCGTAGAAATGGCCAACGTAGTCGGTGCCGGAGAAGGAGATCGCCAGGACGTCGGTGGCTGGACCCTCACCCAGCCGGAGCCGGCGGACGCCCTCGAGCGCCAGCCGGGCGGTGACCTCGTCGACCAGCGGTGTGAAACGGAACAGGGTGTCGGTCCGGAAGGTGTCGGCCGGAAACCGATGGGGAAAGACGTTCGCGTCGCCGTCGACCTCGAAGATGACGTCGTCGACTTCGGGATAGGCGGAGTCGGGCTCGAGGAGATCCCACGATCGACCGGCATGTTGGCTGGCGTGGACTCGCTCATTGAAGGCGCGAACCCAGTCTGGCAACCGATCGGCGTACCAGCGGCTGGTGGTGAAGCGACCGTTGTGGGTCGAATACCAGTAGACCTGCTGCCGGGATTGGCCGATCGGCAGGATGGCGCCCCGGTCCTTGGCCGAAACGGACAGGGCTCGCGTGGCCGGGTTGGCCCTGGTCAACCAGTCGACCAGGGTGGTTCCCTGGAACCGGAACGGCGAGGCGCCCGGATCGTCCGAGTCGAGCAGCGGAGAGGTCGAGTCGCCAACGCCGGAGGTGTTGCGGGTGATCCCGGTGCCGCGCGGAAACCGACCCGACAGGGTGCTGGCATGTCCGGGGGCCGTTTCGGTGATGGCGTGGTCCTGGTGCGCGTCGGTGAAGTAGGCGCCGGCTCGGGCCAGTCGGGCCAGGCCGCCCTGGAGTTGGCCGCCGTAGCGCTCGAGGTAGTCGGGTCGGAACTGGTCGACGGTCAGGAAGACCAGCAGGGTCGGCCGGACCGCCGGAGCCGGAGCAGCAGGCGGGCTAGCCGGAGCGCAGGCCGAGACGAGGCCGAGGGCGGCCACCAGGACCAGGGGAGCGAGGCGCGGCGATCGGATCAACGGGACTCCAGGAACGGGAAGCAAGATGGAAGTCTGGCGGCCCGGCGAGACCCGGCGCAAGCAGGGTCGCGTTGCGGAATGCTTGATTAATCGTTTAATTAAGGCCCATGCGCCCCACGGTTCACGGCTCGACCACTCCTGACGCCATTCAGCGGGCCGCCGAGGAGCTGTTTGCCGCCAAGGGATTCAAGCGGACCACGATCAAGGACATCAGTCAGGCCGCGGGGGCCAACTCCGCCCTGATCTACTATTACTTCGAGAGCAAGACCCGCCTCTACCACTTGGTGTTGACCCATCTGGTCCAGGCACTCAAGGCCCAGGCGGTGCCCGCCGTGACCCAGGCGCGATCGATCGACGAGATGATCCGCGGCCTGGTCGGAGCCCAGGTGGCCCTGTTCAGCCACCATCCGCGGGCGGCCGCGCTCCTGATCCGCGAAATGGTGGACCATCAGGCCGAGCACGCCGATGGCCATGCCCCAGTCGGCGTAGCGCGTCAG
>CADEGB010000517.1 GCA_902826755.1 uncultured Gemmatimonadota bacterium | reverse complement strand
CCACACCAGGCCTCGCAGCGGGCGCGCCGTGGACGAGGAGGTACGCGTTGCGGGAGGGGGTGGGCGCGGACGCGACGACAAGGTGGGTGCGGCCTCACGCACGCTGCCGGACGCCGCTCACGCTCCACCGCGCCCGCCGCCGGCCGCCGCGGGCGTGGCGGCTGCGGCTGCGCAGCGGATGCCACATCCAGCCAATCAGCGCGTTGACCGGGGTCCCGGCCATGGGCGCCGCGGTCATCACCTCGACGGGGCTGGAGGCGCTCGGGGTCGCGGGAGTCCGGTCCTGGGGGACCGCCGCGGCGGTGACGGCCGAGGATCGTTGGCATATCGGCTCATGCACCAAGGCCATCACCGCCACCCTCGCCGCCCGGCTGGTCGACCGCGGGGTGCTTTCCTGGGAAACGACGATCGGTGACGTGTTCGGCGCGGGTACGCCGGCGATCGATCCGGCCTGGCGCTCGGTGACGCTCCTCTGGCTCCTGAGTCACCGATCCGGCGCGGCGCTGAACTTCGACGACGAGCCGTGGGAACGCGTCGTCCGGGCCGGCGGTCCGCCCGCGGACCAACGGCATGCGCTGGTCGCCGACGCTTTAAGCCGGCCTCCGGCCAGTCCGCCGAACACCCTCACTCGCTACTCCAACGCCGGTGTGATCATCGCGGGCACGATGCTCGAGGCGTTGACCGGCACCTCGTGGGAGGACCTGGTCCGGCGCGAGGTCTTCGAGCCGCTTGGGATGAAGGCCACCGCCTTCGGCGCGCCGGGAACGGCGGGGGTGCTCGACCAGCCGCTTGGCCACACTCGAGCCGCAAACGGGTGGACCCCGGTTCCGGTTGGACCCGGAGCAGACAACCCGCCCGCGACTGGGCCGACCGGCACGGTCCACACCACTCTCGGCGACTGGGCTCGCTTCATTGGGGCACACCTTCGCGGACGGCGGGGCGATCGGTCATTTCTGTCCGCCCAGTCGTGGAGCCGTCTCCACGAACCGGGCGGGGCTGGGTGGGAGTACGCGCCGGGGTGGGTGGCGACCCAGGCACCCTGGGCCGCCGGGGCGGTGCTCCACCATGTCGGCAGTAATCAGTTCTGGATCGCCGAGGCCACGGTGGCGTTGGACGAGGACGTGGCGATTCTCCTCGTGGCCAACGGGGCCGACGACTCCGTGGAGGCCCCGTTCAGGGCGGCACTCGCCGCCCTGGTGCGGGATCACTCGGCTCGCCGCGTGACGAAGTAGCCCAGTGTCCGCGGCGCTCAATGTCAACGATGGCTGCCGGTCCGGCGCCAGATCAGCGTGGTGATCGGCCGCCAGCTGCCATCTCGCCCTTGTGCTTCCCAGACCTGAGTGGCTCGGTCCGGCTCGTCGAGCGTCCAGGTCAGGCGGACCGGTCGGCCGTCGTCGCCGTCGTTGCCAACCAGGGTCATGGCCGATCCGGCCATCGTACCGTTCAACCGGTACCCACCGCCTCGGTTGTCGGCGTGCATCCGAAACCACTGGCCCACGAACCGATCGAAGTAGACGAACGCGCGGTGTTCGAAGCGATCCGGGCCGGTAAAGCGCTCCTCGATGAGGCACGACGCCGCCTCCAACGTGAGCGTGGCGTGACCGACCTTGCGTCCCCGGCTGGTGCGAATCTGCCAGGATCCCAGAAAGCCGTCGGCGGTACGCTGGGCGGGCCGGGTCTGGCAGGCACCAGGCGCCGGCGGCGGCGGGTCGACATATCCCGGGTTGTTGGCGTATAGACCGTTGAAGTTGATGATCGAGGTCGCGCCGCCATCGAGGCTGAACCGCCACACCTGGCGAACCGTCCCGTCGGGATTCGGTGTCCAGGTGAAGGCACTCTTCAGGGCCGGGCCGCCCGGAATTGCCCGGATCTCGTCTTCGAGTCGCATCACGCCAGTGTCGTCGAGGCCGCCCGCCAGCCGGAGCGTGAATCCGGTGTTGTCGACATAGTCCTGCGTCCAGCGGTTGGTACCACGGTCGTACCGGCTGAGGCTCCGTCCCATTCCACCCGTGAAGAATTCGAAGACGGCGCAGCCGTTCAGTTCCCTCGTGATTCGGCTCACCCCGGCCGGATCACCGGACGGCCTCGTGATGGCCCACCGACCAACCCAGAAGTCGAACTGACTCGCGCCGGCGGACCGCTCGCAGCCCCGGCGGCCGTGTCGATCGAAGAGCCCGTATACATCGCCGCCGGTTGGCGCCTGCCCACGGCTCAACGAGGCCGCGATGCCGGGCGACTCGGGATCGGGAGAAGTGGGAGGTGAGGTGCCGCAAGCCGCGGCAAGGACGAGTGCGAGCGTCGTCGTGGGTCGATGCATGGGGTGCTCCGGTTTGAGTGGTCAGCCCGCCAATTCAGCGGCCCGCGGATCGGGCGGCGGGTTCCGGGAAGGTGCGGCGACCTGATGGATCAAGCGCGGGGTTCGTGACGGACCGAGGCGGGCCGGGGTGAACGGCGCACAAGCCAGGTGAACACGGACGACGGACTGAGGCCACCGGCGGGCTCGAGGGTGACGGCCCACCCCGGTGCCGTACGGATCGTCACTGACGAGGGTGGTCCCGGCGGGGCCCTGGCTATCGTGGTTGGTATGCGCTCATACCCGGTGGTGCATCTTGGATTGGCGGTGTTGGCCGGCAGCTGCCGGGAACCGGTGGCCGTCGAGATCCCCAGGGGCGGTCAGGCCACCCCGTCGCTGGTGATCGTCAACGCCGCGGTGCTTGACGTTCGAGCGGACGTGCTCAACCTCGATCAGACGGTCGTGATCAGGGACGGCCGGATCGTGGCGGTCGGGCCGAGTCGGGATGTTTCATCGCCACCGGACATCGAGCGAATCGACGCGGCCGGAGCGATCGTCATGCCAGCGCTGATCG
>CADEGB010000516.1 GCA_902826755.1 uncultured Gemmatimonadota bacterium | reverse complement strand
CGCGCCGCGATCCGGGCCGTCGCCTCCGCCGCGGTCAGGAGCCGCAAGGTCCCCTCGCCGATACCCCACGCCCTGGCGGACTCGACCTCCGCCCGCGCCCGCGCCCACTGCGCCGGATTCCGGGCCACCGAGACGTAGCCACCCCGCTGGAAATCGCAGTCGATGCCCGCCGCGGCCGCCACCCGGCCGACCTCGTCGACGGAACGGTCGAGCACCTCCTGAAGACGACCCACGGCGGCGCGACCCGCCTCGCGCGCGATCCGCCGCCAACTGGCCGGGAAGATGCTGGAGCACCATCCCCCATTCCGCCCCGACGCACCGAACCCGGCCACCTCGCGCTCGATGATCGCGATCCGGAGCGAGGGCTGCCGCTCGAGCAGATACCAGGCCGTCCAGAGGCCGGTGTACCCGGCACCGACGATCGCCACATCCACGGTCCGGTCGCCGGGGAGCGGGGGGCGCGGGACGAACGAGTCGCCCGCGGTCTCGTGCCACAGGCTCAACGAGGGATAGTCGACCATAGATTCCGAACCTATCACGGCTTCTTAAAAAAGCTACTAGTGACTAAGTTCTCTCGAACACCCCCCAAGCCCGTCGAGACAACCATCCCCCGTCGCCCGTTCGTCGTCCTCGCGCTGACGCTGGCCGCCTGCGCGCCCGCCCCCAAGCCGGCCGCGCCGACCGACCAGCTGGCTGCCGACCTGACCGCCCTCCTCGACTCCGCCTTGATCGCCACTCCCGACCTCCCTGGCGCCATGCTCCGGGTCGAAGCGCCGAGCCTCGGGTTCGTCTGGAGCAAGGCGGTCGGACTGGCCGATCGGGCCACCGCAGACTCGCTCCGGGTCGAGCAGCCGCTGCGCATCGCCAGCAACACCAAGACGTACATCGCCGCCGCCATCCTCCGCCTGGTCGAAACCGGCAAGCTTGGCCTCGACGCGCCGATCGCGCCGCACCTTCTCCCCGCGTCGATCGCCACGTTGAAGGCCGACGGCTACCAGCCCGACCGGATCACCGTCCGGATGCTCCTCCAGCACACCAGCGGGATCTTCGACTACGCCACCACGGGGGTTGGCGGCTCGGGCATGGCGCTGTACGGCCCCTTCTTCGAGCGGATCCTCACCGACCCGACCCACCGGTGGACCCGCGCCGAGCAGTTGGCCCTGGCCATGTCCACCGGCGACCCCTACGGCCAGCCCGGCGAGAAGTACCACTACAGCGACACCGGCTACAACTTCCTCGGCGAGATCCTCGAAACCGTCACCGGCCAGCCGATGCAGGTGGCCGTGCGCGAGTTGCTCGACTTCGGCAAACACCGCCTGACCACCACCTGGTTCGAAACGCTCGACTCGATTCCAACCGGGTCACTGCCCCGGGTCCACCAGTATCTCGACTCGCTCGACACCAACGCCTTCGATGGTTCGATCGATCTCTATGGCGGAGGGGGTTTGATGGCCAACCTCGAGGATCTGGCCCGGTTCTACCGCGCCTTGCTCCGGGGCGACGTGTTCGCCGAACGGGCCACCCTCGACTCGATGCTCGTGATGTCGCCCCAGAGCGTGAGCGAGGGCGGGGGCTACGGAATGGGGATCGGGCGGGCCCAGTACGGCGAGGTCCTCTGCTACGGCCATGGCGGTTTCTGGGGAACCGCCGCCCGCCACTGTCCCGCCATCGACCTCACGGTCACGGCGGCCGTCAACGGCACCACCGCCCGCGCCGCGCTGGCCGCCATCGTCCAAGGTGCGATCGGCCGGACCGCGGCCGCGATCGCGCCAAGACCATAGCGCGGGGAGGCTTCAGGGTTTGGCGGGCGCCACGTTCCCGATGTCGCTCAGCACCCGCCAGGCCCCATCGGGATCCCGTCGCCACACCACGACATACCGGCCCTCCGAGGTCACCGGCCGGCCGGCGCTGTCCGCCACCGTGGCGCTCCACCGGCCAATCTCGAGCGCATAGCCGTCGCCCAGCGGTCGGACCAGGTCGGTCGAATCGTATCGCGCGATGACCTTGCCGCCGCCGAACCTCGCCTCGGTGATCCGCCGCTTGGCGTCACGCCCGCGGATGATCTCGGTGGCCGTCGGCGAGGTCACGTCCTCCGCGTAGAGTGCCGCGACCGCGGCCGCATCCTGGCGGAGCATCGCGGCCTGGTGCTCGGCGTTGGCCGCGTCGATCGCGGCGCGAACCTCCGGCCCCACCGTCTCCGGCGTGGCCGCGGTAGGCTTCCCACACGCCATCAGGCCTAACGAAACCGCGGATCCGAACGCCGCCTTCACGAGCCTGGCAATCCGACGGGGCGGCGTCACGGGGTCTCCTGGATCATGCGGTATCCCTTTGGCGGCTCCTGACCGAGCAGCCAGCGGACGAAATAGTCCCAGCTTCGCCGGACCGCGTAGTCGGGAAACGCGTGGCCAGCGTCCGGTAGCATCAGCAGGTCGAAGTCCTTCTCCGCCTTGATCAGCGCATCGACCAGCCGCATCGTCTGCGCCGGATGAACGTTGGTGTCCATGTCACCGTGGATCAGGAACAGCTTGCCCTTGAGGTTGCCGGCCATGAGGTAATTGGCCTGGCTCTCGAAGTTGTCCCGGCCGGTGGCGCTGTCCTTCTTGAACCGTCCCTGGTACTTCTCGCCCCAGTCGGAGGTGTAGCTCCGATTGTCGTGATTCCCCGCCACCGACACGGCCACCTTGAAGAAGTCCGGGAACCGGAGGATGGCACCGGTCGACGAAAACCCACCGCCCGAGACCCCGTAGATCCCAACCCGATCGAGATCGAGGAATCGATACCGGGACCCGAGCTGCTTGATCACGGCCACGTGGTCGGCGATGCCGTTGTCGCCCATGTTCCCGTAGTAGAAGTCGTGGAACGCCTTGGAGC
>CADEGB010000515.1 GCA_902826755.1 uncultured Gemmatimonadota bacterium | reverse complement strand
CTTCGCCCCAGGCCGCCTTGAAGTCGGTTTTCCGCTTGGGAGTTGTCATCGGATCACCGGGCCGCCCGGAGTCGATCGACCCGGTCCCGGAGGCGACCATACAGCTCCCGGCCGGTGGCGGTATCGGTGGCCGCCCACTCGGTGTTGCGGAGGAACCGGGGGCCGGCGACCTGCCGGAACTCGGCAAGCCACGGGTGGACCTTGGCGAGGACGATGAATGCCTCGCCGCCCGATGCATCGACCAGGTATTCGGGATGAACCACCCCATGGCGGGCCATGCCGTAGACCAGTTCCCAGTAGCTGGTGACCTGGCGGAAGGCCGCGTTGAGGGGATGGTCCCAGGCCCCGAGGGCCTCGAGGTCCGCGGCGGAAGTTGGCCACCAATCGATCATGATCGTTTTCCGGGCCTCCCGCAGCACCGGTTCTCGGCGCAGCTCGTAGGCCCGGAGGATCAGCTCCGCATCGTGGTGGTCCGGGAAGTCTTTGGTCAAGGGCAGGCTCATTGCGGCGGTTCCGGCGCCAAGGGATGCGGACTCGCGGCGTGATCGAGACCGGTCCGGCCCCGGCGGCGCCGGAAAAAGGCAAAGGTCTTCTCGCGCCACTCGAAGAGGATCTCGTAGAACGTCGGGATCACCAAGAGGGTCAGCAGGGTCGACGTGATGACGCCGCCGATGATGGCGACGCCGAGTGGCGAGCGGAACTGGGCGCCCTCGCCGGTGCCAAGCGCGATCGGCACCATGCCGGCGATCAGCGCCACCGTCGTCATCAGAATCGGGCGCAGCCGGATTCCACCGGCTTCGATCAGGGCGTCGCGGATCGGAATCCCGCGTTCCTCTCGGGCCCATTTGGCGAAGTCGATCAGCAGGATCGCGTTCTTGGCCACCAGGCCCATCAGCAGGATGATCCCGATCAGGCTCATGATGTTGATGGTGTAGCCGGCCAGGGAGAGGCTCAGCATCACCCCGATCAGCGACAGGGGCAGGGAGGCCATGATCGCGAGCGGGTCGACGAACGAGCCGAACTGCATCACGAGGACCAGGTACATGAGCATCACCGCGATCAGGAGCGAGAACCCGATGCTGGCAAAGGTCTCGTTCTGGAACTCCTGGTCGGCGCCCTCCGAGATGGAGACGCCGCCGGGGATCTGAATCCCGGCCAGGCGGGCCTGGACGTCGGCCATGACTTCGCCGGTCGATCGGCCGACGACGTTCCATTCCACGGCCACGTTCAGGTCCCGGTTGAGGTGGTTGATCACCGCGGGGCCGAGGCCACTCGAGATGTCGGCCACCTGGCCGAGCGGAATCGTCGCGAAGCCCGACGGACTCGGGATGACCAGCGGCAACTGGCCGAGGTCGGTGACCCGGTCGCGGAACTCCGGAGCGAGCCGGATCCGGACGTCCCGCATCTCGCCGGCCGGATCCTGCCAATCGCCGACGTCGATACCGGCAAACGCTGGGCGGATCGACTGCGCTACCTGACCGACCGTGATGCCGAGGCTCCCGGCCAGGCCCCGGTTGATCTCGACGTTGAGTTCCGGCTTCTGTCCCTTGGTCGACAGGGCGAGATCGACGACGTTGGCCACCTGGGCCACTTCGGTTCGGATCTGCTCTGCCAGGGCATTGATGATGGTGGGGTCGGAGCCCCGAACGTTGAGCTGGAGCTGCTTGCGGCCGGCCCCGAAGTCGGCGGTGTAGACCGAGGAGGTGAATCCGCCGAACTGCGCGATCTCGTCTCGGACGATCGCGGCGAGGGCTTCGGCACTCCGGTCCCGCTCGGCCTTCGGGGTCAGCCGGACGTACATGCTGCCGACATCGACCGCACCCGACGTCCCACCGCCGAGGGTGGTGTAGGCGTATTGCACCTCGGGCAGCTTCCGGACAGCGGCTTCGATGGCCTCCGCCTTGGCTCGGGTGTAACCAAGACTCGATCCGGGTGGCGTCTCGATCTTGACGTTGAACTCGGACCGGTCATCAATCGGGAAGAACCCGGTGCCCACCTTGCGGAACTCGGGCGCGATTCCGACCAGCAGGTACGCCACCACGGCGCCGGCACCGACCCCGCCGAGCTTGAAGTACCAGGGCCGCCGTCCGCCGGCGCTCCACGCCGCAATCCCGATCCCGAGCAGGGCGCCGGCCAGGGCGAGGAGTCCCTTCTGGGGAAGCACGAAGGACGCGAAGAAGGTCCCGACGGAGATGATCACCATCGAGAGCCGGTGGTCGAGCGCCCAGGCGATGACGCCCTTGTAACGATCCGCCTGCCGGGAAAACCAGGCGTTGAAGCGGTCGAGTTGCCGGGTGATCCAGGCCCGCTCGTGGGCGGGCTTATGGGGGTCGGGCCAGTAGGCCGACAGCATCGGGTCGAGGGAAAATGACACCAGCAGGGACACCGCCACTGAGCAGGCGATCGTGAGGGCCAGCGGCTTCATCCACTCCTCGGTCATCCCGCCTTGGAACGCGACGGGAATGAACACCGCGAGGATCGAGAACGTCGTCGCGGCCACCGCCAGGCCGATCTCGTCGGTTCCTTCGTGGGCGGCCCGGAAATGGTCTTTCCCCATCTCGACGTGGCGGACGATGTTTTCCCGGACGACGATGGCGTCGTCGATCAGGACGCCGATGGCCAGCGACAGGCCGAGCAGGGACATCACGTTGAGCGTGAATCCGAATGCCCAGACCGCGATGAACGAGGCCAGGACCGAGACCGGCAGGGCGAGCCCGGTGATGACGGTCGACCGCCAGGAGTTCAAGAAGACGAAGACGACCAGGACCGTCAGGATCGCGCCCTCGATCAGCGCCTTGCCGACCTCCCAGACGGACTGTCGGACCCGGGTGGCGCTGTTCTTGACCACGTCGAGCGAAACACCCTCGGGCA
>CADEGB010000514.1 GCA_902826755.1 uncultured Gemmatimonadota bacterium | reverse complement strand
GGACCGCCGCGTGGAGCCGGGGCCGGGCCCGCGGGCCGTCGAGCAGCGCGTCGAGCCGGGTCACGGTCACCACCGCCACGCCACCGCCCAGTTCCGCTCCGATCCGCCGGAGGAGCGGCGCCACCGCCCCGGGCCCGTCCGCCGTCCGGATCACCAGCGTACTCGGCACGATCGACCCGATGCCCGCGCTGCCGAGCGGGAAATAGACGCTCGGCCGGGCGGAGACGAGGTCGCGATAGCGGGTGTCGGGCACGACGCCCACCACCGTGGCCGTCGCGCCCGCCGCCAGGACCCGTTGGCCGAGTGGGTCGGCGTTAGGCCAGAAGTGGCGCGCCACCGATTGGCTCAGGATGACCACCGGCGGGTCCCGGCGATCCCGGTCGTCGAACCCGCGGCCCCGGACCGGAATGCCGAGGGTGGCGAAATAGTTGGACGCCACCACTTCGAAATTGCTGATCGGATTGGCGGCCGTCTCCTCGCGGGTCTGCCCCTCGAGCCCCACCGCGCCGTCGATCCCGCCGCCCGCGGCCACGAACGGCACGCTGACCGCCGGCGACACGGCTCCGATGCCTGGCGTGGCCTCGAGCCGGACCCGCAGTTGCTCCAGCGCGGCGTGCGCCTGGCCCGGGGCCGTTAGGCGGTCCTGCCGCCAGGCCAGTTCGGCCACCACCAGATCGTCGGCGCGGAACGAGAGGTCGGCGCCGGTCAGGTTGACGAGGCTCCGGACCATCAGCCCCGCCGCCGAGAGACACATGGCGGCGAGCGCGATCTGGGTGACGACCAGCGCCTCCGCCACCCGGCGGGCGCGCCGGCCACCGGTGGCGCGCGGGCCCGCGCGGAGCGCCGGTTCCGCGCCCGGGCCGACGCTGAACAGGGTGGGCCCCAGTCCGGCCAGCACCACCGTGGCGGCGGTGACGAGCAGCGCCAGGCCGAGGATCCGGCCGTCGAGCCCGACCTCGTCGAGCCGCGGCACGCTCTCGGGCGCCAGGGCCACGAACGCCGTCACCGCCCCCGCCGCCAGGCCCACGCCGAGGATCCCGCCCGCCGTCGAGAGGAGGGCGTTCTCCAGCAACTGCTCCGCCACCAGCCGGCCCCGACTGGCGCCGAGAGCCGCGCGGACCGCCAACTCCCGGCTCCGGCCCAGCGCCCGGACCAGCAGCAGGTTGGCGACGTTGACGCAGGTGATGAGCAGCAGCAGCACCGCGGCCAGCGCCACGACGACCAGGGCCGGCCGGGTGTCGCCGAGGATGGCGCGGGCCAGGGGGGTGGCCACGCCCCGCGCCTCGCGCTGCCAGGTCGGCGTCTCGGGCCGCCCGAAGAACCCGGTCAGTTCGGCCGCGGCGCCGTCCTGCGTCGCGTCGGGGCGGAGCCGGGCCAGCAGGTCGAGTTCGCCGGTCGCGGCCGCCAGGTAGCCGGCCGCCGCGCTGGTGGCCACGACCGGGGCCCAGACCTCGGTGCCGCGGGGATACTCGAGCCCGCGGGGCATGACGCCCACGATCGTGGCCGCGCGGCCGCTCTGGAGCGAGGTCAGCGGCCGGCCGATGACGGTCGAGTCGCCGCCGAACCGCCGCTGCCAGGCCCGGTGGCTCAGCACCACGACCGGCGCCGCGCCGATCTCGTCGTCTTCCGGTCGGAGCGCCCGACCCACGGCCGCCCGGGTGCCAAGGACCGCAAAGAAGTTGCCGGACACGAGGGCGGTGCGGAGCGGGATGGTGCGGTCGCCGAACGCCGCCGGCGTCGGGGTGGCGCCGCGGAAGGTGAAGAACGCCACCTCGCGCAGGGTCCGCGCGCCGCGGGCAAACTCCCGGGTCTGCTCGAGCGAGAGCGGGAGGTTGCTCCACCCGCCGGCCCGGGTCTGACCCCAGAGGGTGACGACCCGGTCCTGGTCGTCCACCGGGAGGTTCCGGAACAGGAGCGCCTGGGCCACGGTAAAGACCGCGGTCGCGAGCCCGATGCCGAGCCCCAGGGTGACGATGGCGGTGACGGCAAAGCCCGGGGCCCGGGTCAGGGCGCGGGTGGCGAGCCGCAGGGGGCGAAGGAACGCGGGCATCTCGACGGTGGCGGCGGCGTCTACGGTTAGGCAGTCAGCGGGTGACCCAGCCGCCGGACACCGGAAAGACCTGGCCGACGAAACACGCCGCCGCGTCGCTGCAGAGGTAGGCCGCAAACTGGGCGTCTTCCCGGGCGGTGACCAGGCGGCCGAGCGGAACTTCCCGCGCCAGCCGCTCCTGGAAGCGCGGGTTGGCCTGCACCTCCGGCGGGAAGTAGGTCGGGTTCTCGACGAAGTTCTGCGCGATGGCGTTGACCCGAATCCGGCGCGGCGCCAACTCGACGCCGACGGCCTGGACGTACCCGAGTTGCGCGGCCCGGGCGGCGCTGTAGGTGGACGACCGCTTCATGCCCCGCAACGCCGACGCGCTGCCGATGACCAGCACCGCGCCCGATCCGCGAGCCACCATCCCGGGCACGACGGCCGCGATCAGGCGGGGCAGGGGGTCCACCAAGGCGCCGAACACCTCCCGCCATTCCAGATCCGTCACGTCCTCGGCCGGTGTGGACGGCGCGCGATACGCCAGGTTGGCGACCAGGACGTCGACCGCGCCCGCGCGTTCGACCACCCGCCGGGCGGCGGCTGGTTCCGAGAGCGGCTCGTCGCTGGCCACGACGTCGGCCCCCTGCTCGGCAAAGACCTCCCGGAGGGCGGGGCCCATGAACTCCGTGGCCTGGGTGATGAGGACTCGCTTTCCGGCGAGTACGTTCAGCATTGGGGAGCCTCGAGGCGAAATGGGTCGGGGTCGGCCTGGGCGTCATCCGCTACCTGGCTGGCACCACATCGTAGTCTACCGCGAGCAACTCGATCTCGATGTAGCTG
>CADEGB010000513.1 GCA_902826755.1 uncultured Gemmatimonadota bacterium | reverse complement strand
GGCGCGGATGGGCCACGGTCCGGGGGTCGGCCGGACCCGGGTGCTCGCCGACGGCGAGGAGATTGTCGGCATGCACGTCCCGGACCTCGAGCACGTCGAGCAGCGCGAGGAGGGTGCCGGCCCGCCGATGGAATGCGCGGGCCTGTCGGTCGGACGCAGGGCGGCGTTCCCGGAGGAACTCGACCCAGCCGTACCTGGCCCGGGGCACCACGGCCGGTACCAGGAATGGTCCGACGTCGGCGCGGGCCCCGAACCAGCGAACGACCCGGTTCCAGATCAGTTCCGGTCCGACCGGGCGCGGCTTGTGGATGACCGTTAGGCCGGAACGGAACCGGACCCAGCTCACTTGACGCCGGCCGGAGTGGGGATCGCCAAGGGCGCGGATGGCGACGATCGGGCCGGGCGCCACGCCCCCGCCGAAACGGGTGCCCAGGCGGGTGGCATCCCGCTCGGCGTGGCGCGCCAGCTCGAGGGCGGCGGGGATCGACAGACTCGTGGTCACGGGCTCCGAAATCGTCAGGGCCGAACGGCCCAACCAAGTTAGTTTAGGGGTGTGACCACGGTTCATCATGGTGTTCTTGCCGTCCGGTTCCGCCGGGGACTCCGGGCCGCTGATAAGCGTCGGGTGGCCCGGGAGTGTCACCTCGAAGGGTACGTGGCCCGCCAGGACCTGCCGGGGGAGGCGTATGCGCTGGTGCCGGTGGCCGGCGGGGCGGACCGCCAGGGCCATGCGCGAGCCCACGCGTCCCTCCGGCGGCATCGGCACGTGGACCGAGTGGCGACCGTGGACCGGCACGCCAAGGGCCTGATCGCGGTCACCGATCGGATCTGGGTGGGGATCGGGGAGGGTGGTCGGGCTGCCTTGGCGGCGATTCGAGCCCGGGGCGGCGTGGTCGTCGAGCGGCACTCCGAAGACCATCTGATCCGGCTTCCTCCGAACATCGATCCGCGCCAGGAGTGCCTCCGTCTGGCCCGTCGGGCCGGGGTCGAGTACGCCGAACCGGATCACGTCCTGGTCGGGCACGGATTCAAGCAGCGGGCCAAGGCGGCGCCGGTGCGGGTGCAGCTGAGCCTCGGCGGGATCGGGTTGGCGGAGGCATGGCGGCGGCAAACGATTGACCGAAAGACGGTGGTGGCCCTGCTCGATTGCGGCGTGGACGCCGAGCACCCCGATCTGCGTGGGGCGATCACGGATCGGTTCGACGCCACTGGGCGCGGCAACGCCACCAGGCCCTCTCCGTGGGACAGTCACGGGACCGAGTGCGCCGGCCTGCTGGCTGGCCTCGGTCGCGCGGGTGGCGTGCGCGGAGTGGCGGCTGGCGTGGGGTTCGTACCGATCCGGATCGGATATACCCCGACCCGGCTCGGCGACTACGTGAGCCGGGTGTCGTGGTTCGTGGCCGGCGTCGAATGGGCGTGGCGGCACGGCGTCGACGTGCTGAGCATGAGCTTCGGGGGCGGGCCCCGCGCCACGCCCATCGTCAAGGCGCTGGCCCGGGCTCGGCGTCTGGGCCGGGGCGGGAAGGGCTGCGTGCTGGTGGCGGCGGTCGGCAATGACGGGATCGCGCGGGTCGAGTTTCCCGCTTCGGCGGCCGGGGTCATCGGTGTGGCGGCCACCGATCGATCCGGCAAGCCGGCCCCATTTTCGAATCGAGGCGCCGCGGTCGACCTGGCCGCGCCGGGGGTGGGCATCACAACCCTGACCGTGCCGGACCCGACGGAGGACGAACTGGCGCTGGTCTTCACCGACAGCGGCACCTCACTCGCCACGCCGATCGTGGCCGGGGTCGCGGCGCTGGTGCTGGCCGCCAACCCCGACCTCCGGGGAGACCAGGTGGCCCGCATCCTGACCAGCACCGCTACCCGGCGGGGTCCCCGCAGTCCTCGCATCGGAGCCGGCGTGGTGAACGCCGCCGCCGACAAGTTTTGCGTAGAAGTCAAAGAGCGTGTCGGTACCGGTTGAGGGGGTAGCATCGGGGTCATAGCGACCCGTGTCGGGGTTGAGCAAAAGCATCGATTCCGTGGCGTAGTAGCGGCCGATGCGCGCGAACTCTGCCTTTTTCGCCAGCGAGGGCACCATTCGCCCCGCAGTCCCCATAACGCCAATAATCGCGTCGAGCATCGCGACCGGCACCTGCCGAAATCTCGGCGGACAACGGAACAGCTCAAACAAGTGCTCGCCTTGTTGCCGCGGTGTTACCGCGCTGCCCGGTCCCCCGATCGGCAGTATCCGGTTCCAGCGACGTTCATCGTCCAGGCATTCGACCAGATAGGCGGCGAGATCATCGTCGCTGATAGGTTTGCAGGCCGTCAGCGTTCCGTCCCCAAATACCAGGAATGGCTTGCCCCGCCTCACTCGCTCGACCTGTCCCGACAGCGATTTGAAAAAAGCCGTCGGGCGTACAATCGAATAAGTCATACCGGATTCGGTAAGCGCCTTTTCGAACGCCAACTTGGCAAACTGAAACGCCAGAAGCGGCTTTTGAACGCAGATTGCCGACAGCAGTACAAACTGCGAAACGCCGGAATCCCGCGCCACCCCGAGCGCGTTGACGTGTGCCCGGTGATCGATTGCCCAGGCATCCTCCGGCTCGCCGGTTCGCGAGGCCATGCACGACAACACGGCGTTGAAGCGCTCGCCTCGAAATCCGTCGCGAGACAGCGAGGCGGGATCTCTAACGTCGCCGAACCGTACCGTGGCTCCTTCAAGCCGCCCGACGCGGACATCGGACGTCGAACCCCAGCCACCGCCGGCGCGCGGACGCACGAAGCAAACGACTTCATGGCCCTGCCGGACAAGGGCGCGCACCGTCGCACGACCGATGGTGCCGGTCGCTCCGAGCATGAAGATGCGTCTGGTACTCAGCAAACGCTCCGCTTTGGCCTATGCAACGAATT
>CADEGB010000512.1 GCA_902826755.1 uncultured Gemmatimonadota bacterium | reverse complement strand
CGGCTATGGCAACTACGTCTCCACGTCACGGGGCGGCGTAATCAGTCAGCCCTACGGACCCTGGACGGCCAGCTTCAGCTTCGGGCCGGTCGAGGCCACCCCCACGACTTGGGGGGCCAACGCCGCCGCGGATCGCGGCAAGAACGACCAGGTCTTCATTCGGCGATGCCCCGCGAGTGGGACGCCTTCGGCGGTATGGGGCACCGACATCTACACCGACGACTCGTCGGTCTGCACGGCCGCCGTGCACCAAGGCGCGATTTCAACCGCCAACGGCGGCACGGTCTTCGTCAAGATCGTCGCGGGCCGCTCGGCCTATGCCGGAAGCCGCCGCAACGGAGTGACCAGTCAGTCGTGGTCCGTCTATCCCGGTAGTTTCCGATTCGACTGATGCCCCACGGGGAAATCGGGGCCGGTTACCCCGGCTTGGTGACGAAGCCCTCCCTGGCGGCCGCCAGGGAGAGGCATTCGTCGTTGGTGACGAACTCCATCGAGGCCGGCGAATGGTCGGCGGCCACGATGGCCGCGCCAAGTTGGAGGGCGTCCGCGGCGCGGAGGGGATGGAGCCGGAGCGCGCGGGTGGCTTGCTCGCGCACGGCCACGCCGGCGGGGACTTCGATCCAGTGGTCGGCCAGGGCGTGAAGTCGGCCGAGGGCCTGAGCCATGCCGTCCACCGTCAGCCGCCCCTCGCGCTCGAGCCGGGCGCAGGCCGAAACGCATTCGGTCCAGGTTCCCCACCACACCACCATGACCGCGTCCTCCCGAACTCGCGCGATGGCGGCGTCCGTGCGGGCCGAAGGAACCAGGAGCGGCACGACGGCCGAGGTGTCCCAGAACTTCACCAGCCACCAGCCCGCTCGTCGAGAACGAGTTCGACCGGATCGACCCCAGGCGCGAGTGTGGGGAGCGGGAGATCGAGCCAGCGGGTCGTGGGTGGCTTGGCGGGAAGCCAGAGGAGGCCTTGGCTTGCCAGCTCGATGGCGCGAGGGGGCACCCCCCGTACCGCCGCCACCGGACCGAGCCGGGCGACGGGAACCCCATGGTCGGTAATGACATAGGTGGCACCGCCGCGGACCTCTTTGAGGAGGGCGCTGAGGTGGTTCTTGGCATGGGACACAGAGGCTATATTCATAAGGCTAGAATAGCCATATTCATATCCACCGTCAATCCAGTGTGCGATGGGTGAGGTCCCCCCCTGACGCCCCCGTCCGCCGAAGGACCCCGGGGGGAAGGTCCCCACTGCCCGACGCTCGAAACATATCTGCGCCGCGCACGTAGTCGCGAAGATGCGAGCCATCGAGTTCGAAATCCTCCTCAGTCTGGCCGACCGTGACCGCCACGGCTACGCGATCATCCAGGACATCGAGGCCCGCGGCGCCGAAGCCGCGCCGATCGAAACCGGCACCCTCTATCGGGCCCTCCAGCGCCTCGTGGAGGAAGGACTGGTCCGACCAGTTGATGGCCCCAACGAGCCCGGTCAGGGCCCCCGACGGCGATACTACCAACTGACCCAGACCGGCCGGGCCCAAGCGTCGGCCGAGGCGCGGCGCCTGGCCGGCTTGGTCGAAGCGGCCCGGGCCGCTCGACTCCTGACGAGGGGCACATGAGTACCCTGTGGCGGCGGTGGTATCGCCTCGGATTGCGCGCCTTTCCGGCCGAGTTCCGGCGGCGGTGGGGTGCCGAGATGGAGGAGACGTTCTCGGATCGATTGGCGGCGCTCGATCGCGGCGCGGCGCGGCGGGTGGCCATCCGCGAGTTGGTGACCCTCGTGGCGAGCGGAATCCGCGAACGGGGCTCGATCGGCGGCGGGGGTCCCCTCGTCCAGGCCCGCGACCTGAAGCACGTGCTCCGACTGCTAGGTCGAAGCCCCGGGTTTTCGTTCCTGACGGTGCTGGTCCTCGCGG
This sequence comes from uncultured Gemmatimonadota bacterium, assembly GCA_902826755.1. Lineage (GTDB taxonomy): Bacteria > Gemmatimonadota > Gemmatimonadetes > Gemmatimonadales > GWC2-71-9 > SHZU01. The sequence continues at coordinate 997 of CADEGB010000512.1, read as the reverse complement.
GGGGCCTCGGCCTCAGCACCTTCACCTTTTCGTTCCTCCACACCGCCATGATCAAAGCCCTCCCGCTCGCCGAGGGCGAGCGGATCGTGCGGATCGATCCGATGGCAAGCGGCCGGGTGGAACCGATCGACGCGGCCGACGCCGCGTCGTTCGTCGGCTCGCTTCGGTCCCTGGTCGAGGTGGGTGGCTACGATAGCCGCGACCTGGTGGTAGGACGGGAGGCCGACCGCCAAGTGGTCGACGGCGCCGTCGTCGATCCGGTCCTCTTTTCGGTGGCGCGCACGCCTCCCCTGCTCGGCCGCACCCTGATCCCCGCGGACGCGGCGCCGGACGCCGAGCCGGTGATCGTGCTGTCGTATCGCACCTGGGTCCTGGCCTTCGGCGCCGACCGCGGTTTGCTCGATCGGAGCGTGGTCATCAACGGCCGGCCAACCCGGGTGGTCGGGGTCATGCCCGAGCGGTTCGGCTTTCCGGTCGCGACCGAGGCCTGGATGGCGCTCCCGACCGGCATCTATCTGACGAACACGCCGGGCGTGGCAAGCGTCCGATTGGCGGGGCGGCTCGCGCCCGGCGTCACCCACGAGCAGGCCGCTGCCGAGGCCTCGGCCGTCCTGCGGCGGGTGGTGTCGGCGCGGGTTCCGGGCCGGCTCGATTCCCTGGCGGTGTCGGTGGAGTCCTTCCCGGCCATGCAGTTCGGCGAGGAGCGGGTGCTGACGTTCTCGGTGCTCAACCTGCTGGCCGCGTTGATCCTGGTGCTGGCCCTGGTCAACGTCACCAATCTCCTGCTGGCCCGATTGAACGAGCGCTCGCGCGAGACCGCGGTCCGGCTGGCGCTGGGTGCGTCGACCGCCCGACTGGTGATCCAGGGCATGTGGGAGACCGTCCTGCTCTGCCTGGTCGGTGGCATCCTCGGCCCCGCCGCGGCGGCCTGGGGACGCGACGCGATCGCTCGCTGGACCGGAGCCAACATGGAGGGCAACCTGGACTTCTGGTGGGT
>CADEGB010000511.1 GCA_902826755.1 uncultured Gemmatimonadota bacterium | reverse complement strand
CTGATGAAGGCACGCGGTTTCGTCGTGGCGTGGCTGGTGGCTGCGTCGGTGGGAACGGCTGCGGCCGAGGCGCAGGTAACGGCGGATAGCGGCTGGGACGTGACTGAGCCGCGGGGCCGGACCCGGACCATCGATTTTACCGTGTCTGAGGGCACCTGGACCGCGGTCGACCTGTCACCCGACGGCCAATGGGTCGTTTTCGACCTGCTGGGCCACATCTACCGGGTCCCGGTCGGGGGCGGGGCCGCCCAGAACCTGACCCAAGGAAGCGGCATCGCGGTCAACGGCCAGCCCCGGATCTCACCGGACGGAAAGACGATCGCATTCATCTCCGACCGGAAAGGCCAGAACAACCTCTGGATCATGGATGCCGACGGCGGCAATCCCAGACCGGTGGCGATCGAGCCGACCGCGCTGATGCGGACCCCGGTGTGGACCGCCGACAGCCGCTATCTGATCGTGATCAAATCGGTCGGATTCGGGGGCCGGAACCTGGTGATGTACCACCGGGACGGTGGCCAGGGTGTCGACCTGGTCAAAGGCGCCACCGGCAACATGCCGTCGCGGCCGTCCACCTCCGCGGATGGCCGGTTCGTCTATTACGACGTCTATACCGCGCAGCCCACCGGATTCTGGGGCCAGGAGGACGTGCTCAAGGGCACGATTCAGATCCACCGCTATGACCTCGCGTCGGGCGAAGTCCGTCCGATCACCGCGGGCGAGTCCCAGCAGCAGGATCGAGCCACCAGCGGCGGCGCGTACGCTGCCGAGCCCAGCCCGGACGGGCGCTATCTGGCCTTCATGCGCAAGGTGCCGGGCGGCACGCTCGAATACCGTGGCCAGCGGTTCGGTCCTCGTTCCGCGCTCTGGATCCGTGATCTTCGACTCGGCACCGAACGGCTGCTCATGGACCCGGTCGAAATGGACCTGGCCGAAGAGAGCATCCCGATCAACGGCACGTACCCGGGGTATCGGTGGGCGGCGGACGGCCGGAGCATCGTCCTCCATCAGGGCGGCAAGATCCGTCGGGTCGACGTGGCGTCCGGCCAGGTCGGGACGATTCCGTTCACGGCTCGGGTCGAGCGGACGATGTCGGAGCAGATCTGGGTCAAGAACAAGATCAGCGACGGGCCGTTCGACGTCCGCTTCATCCGATGGGGGTCGGCGTCGCCGGATGGACGGGTGCTGGCCTTCCAGGCGCTGGGTCGGATCTGGCTGATGGACCTTCCGAGTGGGACGCCTCGTCGACTCACGGCCTCCGGGTTCGTCCCGATGGAGTTCCAGCCGGCGTGGTCGCCCGACGGGCGGTCGATTGCCTTTGCTACCGTCGACGATGCCAATCGGGGCGCGATCTGGCGGGTGGCGGCGACGGGTGGCACGCCCGAACGCCTGACCGCCGAGGCGGGGGAGTACCTCAATCCGGCGTGGACGCCGGACGGCCGGGAGATCGTGGCGGCCCGCGGCTCGGGGGCCACGGCCAGAGCCGCCACGCTGGCGCGGAACAGCTACTTCGAATTGATCCGGATGCCCGCCGCCGGGGGCGCCGAAACGGCCGTGACCGATGTGGTGGCGGGCGGCGGTCTGGCCGAGTTGCGGCCCACGGTCGGCGCCGGCGGACGGCTGTACTTTGCCCGGTCCAAGATCTTCGGACCAGGCGACGGATTGCGGCCAGCGTCGGGGGTCGAAGTCGTGTCGCTTCGGCTCGACGGCACCGATCGGCGGGTCCACGCGCACGTCCTGGCCTCGGACGACGCCGCGGTGTCGCCGGACGGTCGGTGGATCGCGTTCAATCAGGGAAACAACGTCTACCTCGCCCCTGTCCCGCCTGCGGGTACCGGCGACCAGATCCCGACCATCGCCAAAACCGGCGGGGCCTTTCCGGCCAAGGCCTTGTCGACCGAGGGCGGCCTCTATCCCCGGTGGCGGTCCGCCACTCGGGTCGATTTCGTCAGCGCCGACAAGTTCTTCAGTTACGACGCCGCGGCGGAGCGGGCCGACACCGTCACGGTCAAGCTCACCGCGCCGCGTGCCATTCCGGGTGGATCGATCGCGCTGACGGGCGCGCGGATCGTCACCCTCGACAACCGGCGGGTCATTCCGCGAGGGACCGTGGTGGTCAAGGCCGGTCGGATCACCTGTGTCGGGTCGTGTTCAACCGGCGGCGTGGATCGGGTGGTCAACGTCTCGGGCAAGACGATCATTCCGGGCTGGGTCGACATGCACGCGCATCACCATCGCGAGCATCTCGCGATGATGCCCCGTCATAACCTCGAGTCCGCGATCTACCTGGCGTATGGGGTGACGACCACGAGTGATCCGTCGACGACGTCGGTGGCCGCGTTTCCGACGGCCGAGCTGATCGAAGCCGGCGAGACGGTCGGGCCCCGGGTCTTCAGCGTGGCCGAAGCGTTGACGGCCGGTGACTCCCCGGGCACCAGCGAGGTGACGAGCCTCGAGGTGGCGCTCAAGGAGGTGGCTCGCCGGCAATCTTGGGGCGCCCTGCTGCTCAAGCAGTACCTTCAGCCCACCCGGCAAGCGCGCCAGTGGTCGGTGGAAGCCGCCCGCCGCCTCGGCATGCGAGCCACGGCCGAAGGCAGCATGGACCTTGGCCACAAGCTCGGCATGGTCATGGACGGCCATACCGGCGGGGAGCACGTCACCGTGCACTCGCCGCTCTACGCCGACGTGACGACCTTTCTTGGCAAGGCGCGCTACGTTTACTCTCACACGCCGCTGGTCAGCGGGTTCGGGGCGTGGAACGAGGAGTACTTCTGGCAGGAGAGCCCGATCTGGCTCGACCCGAAGCAGCAGCGATGGGTCCCGTGGCGGCAGTTGATTCCCCACACCCGTCGGTTCATCATGCGGCCGGAAACGGACTATTCGAAGGACATCATCGCCCAG
>CADEGB010000510.1 GCA_902826755.1 uncultured Gemmatimonadota bacterium | reverse complement strand
CTGAGCGGCGTCGGCTGGCTCCTCGGCAAGCTGCTCGGCGTCCTGGTGGTGATGAGCGTGGTCGGGATGTTGGTCGTTCCCTCCATCGTTCGGGCGGTGGTGTCCCTCGGTCGGCACGAGACCATTCTCGTCACGGCGGTGGGCCTCACCTTCCTCTTTGCGCTGATCACTCACGAGGCGGGTTACTCGGTGGCCCTCGGGGCCTTCCTCGCCGGGGTTCTGATGAGCGAGTCCGGGGTTTCGCATCAAGTCGGCGAAATCGTCCGGCCGGTGCGCGACCTCTTTGCCGCGGTCTTCTTCGTGGCGGTCGGGATGCTGCTCGATCTGTCCGCGGCTATTGCCGCCTGGCCGCTGGTCCTGGCGTTCGTGGTCCTGGTGGTTGGCGGCAAGGTCGTCGGAGTGTCGGTCGGGGCCTTTCTGACCGGGTTCGGGACGCGCACTTCGATCCAGGCCGGCTTGAGCATGGCGCAGATCGGCGAGTTCTCGTTCATCATCGCGGGGCTTGGGGTCGCCTCGGTCGGCGGGCCGCCGCTCTACTCGATCGCGGTCACCACGGCCATCGTCACCGCGTTTCTGACGCCGTGGCTGGTGGGCCGATCGGAGGCGACCGCGCTCTGGGTCGATCGCCGCCTGCCCCATCCGCTCCAGACGTTTTCCTCGCTCTACGGGTCGTGGCTCGAGACCCTGGGTCAATCGCGGGGCTCGGCCAGTCCCTGGCGGCGGAGTCGGCGCCAGGTTCGGCTCCTGGTGATCGATGCCGTGGTCGTGGCTTCGCTCCTGGTCGGGACGAGCGTGGCCTTTCGGGAGTCGACGGGGTGGCTGGCGCGGTTTGGCGTCAGCGCGGCGCTGGAACGGCTGATCATCCTGGGCGCCGGCGCCGCGCTCGCGCTCCCCTTCGGATTCGGGCTGGTGCTGGCGGGCCGCCGGCTGTCGCGGCAACTGGCGGAGGCGGTGGTGCCGCCGGTGGGGGCGGGCAAGGTCGACCAGGGGCGGTCGCCCCGTCGGTTGCTCGAACTCAGCGTCGAGGTGGCGATTACCCTGGCGATCGGGATTCCGCTGGTGGTGGTCACCCTGCCGTTCCTGCCCCCGTTCGGTGCCCCCGGGGTGATCGTGGCGTTGCTGCTCCTCCTCGGCCTTTCGTTCTGGCGGACGGCCAAGGACCTCGACAGTCACGCCCGGGCCGGCGCGGAGCTGGTGGTGCACGTGCTGGCGCGGCAGGCCGCTCGGGGACGGGAAGACGGGTTGGAGGCGGTGCGGGGGATGTTGCCCGGTCTGGGCGACTTCGAACCGATCCGGATCGAGCCGGGATCGCCGGGCGAGGGGCGAACGTTAGGCGATCTCAACCTCCGCGGTCGGACCGGCGCCACCGTGGTCGGCCTGGTCCGGGGCGACGATCGGCGCCCGGCGCCCGACGCCGAAACCCGCCTGTCCGCCGGCGACTGGATCGCGGTGACGGGCACCCATCAGGCCATCACGGAAGCCCGAGATCTAGTGCGCGCCAGAGATACCAGCCCGCGATCGACCGATACGGACGCCACCGCTCCCCCCGCCGGGCCACCGTCCGGGGACTCGGCAGGCGCTTGACCCCGAAGACCCGCCCGAAGCCCTTCCGCAGTCCCAGATCCCCGAGGGGGAGCACGTCCGGGTGACCGAGATGGAAGATCAGGAGCATCTCCACGGTCCACCGTCCCACGCCGCGGACCCGCGTCAGCCGTTCGATGATCGTGTCGGGGTCCAGGCGGCCCAGCTCCCGCCGGGTCGGGACCGTGCCCAGCCGGGCGTGGCTTGCCAGATCGAGGATGGCCCGGGCCTTGGCGGTGGAGAGCCCGGCGCCGCGCAGGGTGGACTCCGGGGTGGCCAGAATCTGGTCAGGGGAGGGGTTGCGCCGGCCGCCCGGGCTATAGATCCGGCGGAATCGGCCGAAGATAGTACCAGCGGCCTTGCCGGACAGTTGCTGGTAGACGATGGCCCGCTGGAGGTAGTGGAACGGTGACCGGAGGTCGGGCGGTTCGAGCCCGAGAGGGCCGATCAGGCGAATGGCGCGACCGAGTTCGGGGTCCGCGGCGGCGAGGTGATCGAGCGCGGCGGTCCGATCGACGACTGGTCCGTCGTCGTCGCGCCAGAGCAGGGGTGGCTTGGGGTGGGCGGACATGGTCAATGGTACTCGGACTCCGGGAAGGCGCGCGAGTGGCTCTCAACGTACTGGTCGTCGATGACGATGCAACCGCTCGGCGGATTCTCTCCCGGCTGATGGAAAAGCGGTTCGGGGCCGTGGTGCGGGAGGCGGCCGACGGCCTGGCCGGATTCCTGGCCGCGGAAGCCGAAACGCCGGACCTGATCCTGCTCGACGTCGCGATGCCGATCGTCGACGGTCCCGAACTGCTCGGCAAGCTCCGGGCCGATCCCCGGTTCGCCACGCTTCCCGTCATCACGATTTCAGCGGCGGGTGAGCGCGAGATCGTGATGCGGATGATCGAACTCGGCGTCGTCGACTATCTCCGAAAGCCCCTCAATCTCGCGGCGGTGGAAAAGCGCCTGCTCCGGGTGCTGACCGCCACTGGTCACCTGAGCCCCGAGTCGATTCGATGAAGGTCCTGGTCGTCGAGGACGATGCCGCAACGCGCCGGATTCTGGGGCGGTTGCTGGGAAGCGCCTTCGGTGCGGACGTGGTCGAGGCCGAAAACGGCATGCAGGCCCTGCTCACCCTCGAGACCGACGTTCCGGACCTGATCGTCACCGATGTCAACATGCCGGGGCTCGACGGCTTCGGCCTTCTGCAGGCCGTTCGGGCCTCGACCGTCCACGCCGATCTGCCGGTGGTGGCGGTGTCCGCGTCGGGTGAGCGCGAACAGGTCACCGGACTCATCAATCTCGGCATCTCGGAGTATCTCTTGAAGCCGTC
>CADEGB010000509.1 GCA_902826755.1 uncultured Gemmatimonadota bacterium | reverse complement strand
GTGCCGGAGACACCGGCGGCGTGGACCTTGATGAGGACGTCGCCGGGGCCGCAGGTGGGCATCGGGACGTCCGCGACCGTCATGCCGACCCCGGGGGCCGTTTTAACGATGGCACGCATCGAACAGGGGGCTTTCGGAGATTTTGGCTGGAAGCACGGCCGTCGTGCTAGCGATTGAGGGACGACGGTGGAACGGGCGGGCCCGATAGAAGCACCCCACGAAGTCCCTGCCCGTGGGAGCGGCCGCTCGGAGAGGGCGGGGGGGGAATCCGCTGCCAGTCAGGGTAGTGATGAAGACAGCCCTCGGGGGCCGAATCCGCGTCCACCGACACCAGGGCGTGGAGCCCGCCGGGAGCCGTCCGATGCTGGGCCTGGAGCACCAGGGCCCGCTGTCGCTCCGGCGGGAGCGCCTGGAGGGTGGCGGCGTCGATGACCACGAGATGGAAGGGACCGTTGACTGCCGGCGGAAGCCAGGGACCGCCGAGAGCCACCACGAACGCCTCGAACCGCCCCGTCAGCGATTCCGACGCCATGATGCCTTCGACCCGGGTGGCCGCGGCCGTGTCACCGAACAAACACTGAAGCTCGATCTCGTGAGCGGCCAGGAGGTAACAGGCGCGATCGGCACCGCTGCCGACGATCAGCACCCGGTCGTTGGGCTCGAGGAGCTGGAGCACCATTCCGACCGGATCGGAGTCGAGAATGCCCCAGTGGCTGGGGGAACGCTGAGCTTCCCGGAGTGGCAGGATCTTGGCCCGCCATTTCCGATACGAGGGGAGCTTGAGCCGGGCGATGATCTGCTGATCGACGGTTTCCTGCATGAGGACCTCGGTCAACACCAGCTGTCCGCTGGTCCCGGCCTGGAGATCCTTGGCGGCTTCATCGCCGAGGCGCATCAGGTCGCCCCGGGTCAGGGAGTCCTTGTAGTCCTCGATCCGCTGCATCAGATACGCCCGGTACTGCTGCTGCAGTGACGGAAGGGACCGGACCCGTCGGACGGGGCCGGTGACTGGTTGGGCGTCGAGTTGCGCGGCGATGAGCACGATTGGGATACGGTGTCGGGTGGTAAACTAAAGGGGTTGCCTAACCGCTGGGAAGCACCCCCGCGCCCCGAGGTCCGGCGGGTCTCCCGCCCGCTGGAGGCGGCCAGGCCGAGTCCCGGTGTCCGGCCAGGGGGCCTGATGTATCTTCTGTCCGCTCCTTCCTCGAGGTGACGCGATGTACATCGGGCCGGACCAGTTGGCCCCCGTGGCCTCGGTCTTTGCGGCCGTCGCCGGTGCCGTAATGCTGTTTTGGGGTCGGCTCACGGCCCTGATCCGGCGCATCGGTCGAAAGAAAGACCCCCGCTGAGCCCATCGGCGAGTCGGGATCAATCCACCCGGAGGACCGCCCCCTTCAAGTAGCCGCTCTCGGGAATCGACAGCACCTCCGGGTGGTCGATCGGTTGGGTCAGGTGGGACACCACGGTCACCCGCCGACCGCTGTCGGCCGCCGCCGAGCCGAGCATCGCGAGGAAATCCGGCCACCGGAGGTGAAACGAGCAGGAGGCCGAGACCAGCAGCCCGCCGGGGCTCACCAGCCGCATGGCATGGAGATTCACGTCGCGATAGCCATTGATGGCGCCCGGAAGCGCCGCCCTCGACTTGGCGAAGGCCGGTGGGTCGACGACCACCAGGTCGAAGGTCTCCTTGGCTCGGCCGAGTTCCCGGAGGGCCTCGAAGGCGTCCGCTTGCCGCCAAGCGATGTTCCCGAACCCGTTCAGTTCGGCGTTCCGGGCGCCCCGCGCTATCGCCTCGGCGCTGGCGTCGATGGCGAGGACTGTACCCGCCCGCGCCGCCAGGTGGAGCGCGAACGAACCGTGGTAGCTGAAGCAATCGAGGCCCCGGCCACCCGGCCGCATCAGGGCGGCGCAGGCGAGCCGGTTCTCTCGCTGGTCGAGGAAGGCGCCGGTCTTCTGGCCGGTCCGAGGCTGAACGAGGTACCGGACGGCGCCCTCCCGGATTTCGATCTCGTCGGGGATCGCCCCGGCCGCCACCACCACCTCCTGCGGCAGTCCCTCCCGTCGACGGACGGCGGCGTCGTGACGAAGGAGGATGCCTGCTGGTTCGAGGAGGCTCTCGAGCGCCTCGATGACGTCGGCCCGGTACCGCTCCAGGCCGGCGCTCAGAAGTTGGGCCACCACCCATTGGTCGTACCGGTCGACGATGAGCGAAGGGAGTCCGTCGCTCTCCCCGTGGACGATCCGGAACGCCGTGGCGTCGATGGCGGGACGGCGCGCCAGCGCGGCCGCGATCCGGGCCCGCCACCAGGCGGTGTCGATAGTTCGGGACGGGTCGCGCTCGAGCAAGCGGAGCCGGATTTCCGACTGGGGTGACCACAGGGCCTGTCCCAGCGGCTTGCCCCGATCGTCGGTGACCGGGACGATTCCGGGGTCGGTGGCGCCCCGGATGATGTCGCTGGCAAAGATCCACGGGTGTCCACGGACCCAGCGGGCGGCGCCGCGATTGGACACGATGACGGCGGATGACATGGGGGGAATGTAGCCGGCCGCTATCTTTCGCCCCGAAGGCATGGCGCCGGCATGACGCCGGCGGCCAGGACCGGATCGGAGATTCGATGGTGCCGGCCGTGGTGTGGCTGACCGGGTATTCGGGCGCGGGGAAGACGACGATCGGGACGGCCCTGGTTGCGCGGCTCGACGGGGCCGGGATTCCGGCCGTCCTGCTCGACGGCGACGAGATCCGGCGCACCACCGGCACGGTCGGGTTTTCCCGCGCTGACCGCGACCGTCATGTCGAGGCGGTCGGTCAAATGGCCGCCCGTTCGGAGCAGGAGGGACGGCTGGCCGTCGTGGCGCTGATCTCGCCCTACCGAGCCAGTCGCGCGGCGGCCAGAAAGGCCTGCCGCCGGTTTCT
>CADEGB010000508.1 GCA_902826755.1 uncultured Gemmatimonadota bacterium | reverse complement strand
TGATGTTGCCGGCAATGACCTGCTCGCCCCCGAACCGCTTGATGCCGAGGTACTGGGGGTTGCTGCTGCGGCCGTTCTTGGACGAGCCGACACCCTTCTTGTGAGCCATGTCAGCCTACCTTCACGTCGGTGATGCGGACCTCGGTGTACTTCTGCCGATGCCCGGTCTTGCGGCGGTAGTTCTTCCGCCGCTTGAACTTGAACACGTAGATCTTGTCGCCCTTGGTGTCGCCGACCACTTCGGCCTCGACGGCGGCATTGGGAACCAGCGGCGTGCCGGCCCGGACGGTGGTGCCGTCGGAGGTCAGCAGCACTTCGCTGAAGGTGACCTTGCTGCCCGGTTCGGCTTCCATCAACGGCAGCCGAAGGGTCTCGCCCTTCTGCGCCTTGAACTGGTGCCCGAGGGCTCTGAAAATCGCGTACATCGCGTTCGATCCAGGTTTCTAGAAAGCCTGTAATGATAAGCCCGAGAACGGGATAGGGCAACCCCTCCCCCCCAGGGGCCTTAGGCGACCGCGTACAGCTCGGTCACGTCCCGACCGGCCGGCCGGCTCATCAGCCGGAACTCGTCCTGATGGATCGTCGGATCGTCCCGGCACTCGATTTCGAGACCGGTAGACCGGGCCAGGGCCGGAATGAGCTTCGGTTCCTCTTCCTTGAGGTACAACACCACCTCCGGGTGAACCCGAACACAGATGTGGCGCTCCCGGCGCTCGTTGGCCACTCGCTTGAGGGACCGCTCCATCCTCCGGGTCACGACCTCGGGGGTGAACACCCGCCCCGTACCGGCGCACATCGGGCACTCGGTGGTCATCGACGCCCACAGGGACGACCGGACCCGCTGACGGGTCATTTCGACCAGGCCGAGGTCCGACACCGCCAGCGCCTTGGTTCGGGCGCGGTCCCGCCCCAGGTGCATCCGCAGTTCCTGGAGGACCTTGTCGCGGTTTCCCTTCGACTCCATGTCGATGAAGTCGCAGACGATGATGCCGCCCAGATCCCGGAGCCGAAGCTGCCGGGCCACTTCCCGCGCCGCTTCGAGGTTGGTCCGAAGGATGGTCTTTTCGGGGTCCTTCTTGCCGGTGTACCGACCGGTGTTCACGTCGATCGAAACCAGCGCCTCGGTCGGCTGAATGACCAGCGAGCCGCCGGTGGCCAGTTCGACCCTGGGCTTGAAGAGGTTCTTGATCTCGGCCTCGATCCCGAACTTGTCGAACAGCGGAATCGGCTCTTCGTAGAAGTGGACCCGGGACGTCAACTCGGGGTCGACCTGCTCGAGGTATTGCTCGACCTCGGAGCCGACCTCGCGAGAGTCGACCCAGAGACCGTCGACCTTGTCGGAAAACACGTCGCGGATGAGGCCGCGGGTCAAACTCGCTTCGCGCTGGAGGAGCGCCGGCGCCTTGCGGACGTAGAACTGTTTCCGCTTGACCTTCTTCCACTGGGCCAGGAGGGAGTCGATCTCGCGCTTGAAGTGCTCTTCCGTGACGCCTTCGGCCACAGTTCGGACGATGACGCCACCGGCATCCTCCGGAAGCAGCCGGGTGACGATTTCGCGGAGCCGGGATCGCTGCTCACGGCTTTCGATCTTGCGACTGACCCCGACGCGGGACGCGTAGGGCATGTAGACCAGGAAGCGACCGGGGAGCGAGATCTGGGCGGTGACCCGGCACCCCTTGGTCGAGATCGGTTCCTTGGTGACCTGGACCGGAAGGGTTTGCCCCTTCTTCAGGATCTCGGCGATGTTGGGAATGGCCCGCCGGTTCGAGACCTCGCGCTGGCGCGGCTCGGTGTTCTGACGACCGGAACGGCGCCCCGCCCTCCCGTCCTCCGAGTCGGACTCCGAGGCTCCGTTGCCGTTGGCCTGCGCTTCCTGGGCCTCGTCAACGTCGGGAACCTCGTCGTCGTCCTTGTCGCTCGGTTCGTCGTCCTCGTCAGGCTCGAGCAGGTCGGAGGCATGGAGAAAGGCGCTCTTCTCGAGGCCGATGTCCACGAAGGCCGCCTGGATCCCGGGCAGGACCGCGTCCACCCGGCCGAGGTAGATGTCGCCCACGATCCGGCGACGGTCGGGACGATCGACCATCAACTCGGCCAGGCGGTCGTCCTCGAGGATGGCAACCCGGGTTTCCCGGGGGCCACTGGAAATGAGAATCTCGCGCTTCACTCGAATAACCCCGAGCCGGGCGACGCAAACCGGCCATCCGCTGGGATGGCCGGCGGTCGAGCCCGGCGAACGAAAGGTGGTTGCCCCGAGCCGGCCTCCCGGCCGATCGGAGCGCGGAGGGTCCTCGGGCTGACCCGCGACGGGGGCGGCCACGCCGGGCCGCCTTCCCGGTCAGGAGCCGGCTCGCACCTCGTGCCCGCAGTCGCGCCTGGCAACCCCCTGGCTCTCTTTGGCCGGGGGGTGTCCGGGTCGCGGGCGGGACACTGGGATGGGTGGGTGCGAGACGACGGCTCCCGAACGACACCGAGCGCCGCGGGAACCCGAGGAAACGGAACAACAGGACGAAAAACCGTGCGACCATGCCTCCAGCCATGTCAAACGGAGTGCCGAAACGGCTCCGAGGCTGGGAACGGGCGGATCGCATGGCTGTAAGTATAGGTCCTGACGCTGCTTAGGCGGTAGGGGGGCAGGTCGGATCCGGCTTCGGGCCTGGGGGCCTCGGCCTGCGCCGCCCCGGCAAGGGGCGACGCAGAACCCGGTCATCGAGGGAGGATGAAGACTCGTTGAGCTATTGCGACCTCAGGCGTCGACCACCGCGCCAAGGATCTGGCGGGCGATGACCAGACGCTGGATTTCGCTGGTTCCCTCGCCGATTTCACAGACTTTGGCATCCCGCATCATCCGCTCCACCGGGTAGTCCGCGGTGTACCCGTAGCCCCCGAAGACCTGGACGGCCTGGGTGGTGGCCCGCATG
>CADEGB010000507.1 GCA_902826755.1 uncultured Gemmatimonadota bacterium | reverse complement strand
CAGTTGGCGCGCTTCGGCCGCGGTTGCGATCGGGCGGTTGAGCTCGCGGCACAGGCGGGCCACCCGGGCCACCATCTGGGCGTTCGACGTGGCCTTCTCGCCCCGCCGATAGTAGAAGTTGTCCTCGAACCCGGTCCGGACGTGCCCGCCCAGGATGATGCCGAGGGTGTTCATCGAGAGCTGATCCTTCCCGACGCCGACGGCCATCCAGTGACTTTCCGGGGGCAGCTCCCGGAGGACCTCGAGCAGGAGGCCGGGCCGAGGCGGTGTGGTTCCCTTGGGGAGCATCACCAGCTGGAAGAAGAACGGCGGCTCGACGTACCCTTCGTCGATCATCCGCCGGATGTTGCCGATGTGGCCGGTGTCGAAGCATTCGAACTCGGGCCGGACCTGGTGCCGCCAGAACTCCATCGCGATCCGGCGCATGAAGGTCGGAGAGTTCTCGAACACGAAGGCGTCGCCGAAGTTGAAACTGCCGCTGTTGAAGGTGGCCAGTTCCGGACCGCACTGGACCGGTTCGAAACGGTCCTCCGCGGTCATTGTCTCGAGCCGGCTCGTCGTGAAATTGAGGTTGAGGTCGGACTCCGCCCGGACCAGGTCGCGGATCTCCTCGTACATGGCCTTGCTGTGAGTCGGGGTGCCGTCGGCGGCCCGGACGTGGATGTGGCAGATCGCGGCTCCCTGCCGCCAGCACTCCAGTGCGGCGGTGGCGATCTCCTTCGGGGTGCACGGCAGCCAGGGCAGCTGGTCCTTGCGGGCAAAGCCGCCGACCAACGCCGCGCTGATGGCGCAGGGAGTGTCGGTGTCGAATTTCATCGGTCGGTTCCGGTAAGCGCGGTCCGGCGCCGCGCGACTAGTACTTGATCCGCCGGTACAGCAGGGCCAGCACCACGAGATTGATCGCGGCCGCCGCGACGACCACCATCAGCCCGCTGTCGTAGCTGCCGGTGGCCTCGACCACCTTGCCGATCAACGCCGTTCCACCCGCTCCGCCGGCGATGATCGACATCCCGTTGTAGAGTCCGGTGGCGGCCCCGACCCGTTCCGGGGGCAAAATTCGCTGGACGAAGGCAAACTCCGCGGTCTGATAGGCGTTCTGGAAGAAGATGGCGATCGACAGGAACGCGACGGTCATGATCAGGCTCGACGCGTGGGCGCCGAGGTAGACACCGATGCCCGCGATTCCGCAGCCGATCGAGGCAAACAGGGCCCGCCGATTGGTCTTGTCTCCCACCACGGCCCAGAACGGGATGGACGCCGCGCCCAGCCAGAACGGGATCGAGGTGTCGGCCGCGAGGTCGGCAAAGGGCACGTTGCGACCCTTGGCCAGATAGGTCGGCAGCCAGGTCAGGAGGCCGTAGATGATGACGTTGCTGAGGATCCCCGCGATGAGCACCAGCCAATAGCTCCCGTTCCGGAAAACGGAGAACAGGGAAACGTCGGACCGGGCGCCCGGTTGGGGCGCGTAGGGGCCGTCGTCCCGGAGAATCCCCACCACGGCCGGGAGTGCCACCAGGAACCCAAGCGCCCCGAGCACCAGGAACATGGTCCGCCAACCGAAGTGATCGATCAGCGGAACCATGAAGAACGGTCCCGTCACCACGGCGATCTGAACGCCCATGATGTAGATCCCGTTGGCCCGCGACCGCTCGCCCAGCGGGAACCACCGGCTCACGATGGCACTGGCCATCGGGAAGTGGATCCCTTCGGCCACCCCTAACAGGAATCGGAGGGCCACCAGGGCGGACACGGTGGCGCCGAGGGGCGCGTTGAGGGCGGTACAGAGCGAAAACGCCACCACCGACACCATCAGCGCCCGCCGGGGTCCGAACCGCTCGGCGATCGGGCTCAGGAAGAGGTTGGCCAGGCCGTAGCCGATGAAGAAGATCGAGATCAGCCGTCCCCCGTTGGCTCCAATCTCGGCCGTGGTCCAGGCGTTCTCCTCGGCCAGCTTCGGCAACGCCAGGGACATCGCGGAGCGATCGAACCAGTTGATCGCGGTGGCGATCAGGAGAGCGGCGGGCATCCGCCAGCGGATGGCCGATGGGGCGGCGGCTTCGGTCATGGAGCCTGGCTTGGGAGGCGGAAACGGACGATCGAGCGTCCTCAGAATACGCCCGAAATCCCGTCCCGTCGAGCCCGGACCGTCGCTGACCAACGTGCATGAAGGGGAGACGGGGCGCGGCCCGTTTAGTACCAACGGCGGCCAAGTCCGTATCCCGTGAACCGCGTCCGCCCGACCCGCCCCCTCCGGATTCCCATGACCGCCGCCTCGAACCCGACCGAAGCGCTCTATCGCGAAGCGCTCAAGTACATCCCTGGCGGCACGTCCCGCCTCCACTACCACTACGCCCCCTATCCGATCTATGCCCGGTCGGCCGGCGGGTGTCGCCTGATCGACGTCGACGGCATCGAGCGGATCGATTTCCTCAACAACATGACGGCCCTGATTCACGGGCACGCCCACCCGCGCATCATCGGCGCCATCGCCAGTCAGCTGGGGCGGGGCACCGTCTGGTCGGAGCCCGGCGAAGCGGAGGTGGAACTGGCCCGGATGATGGTGGAACGGGTGGCGAGCCTCGATCAGATCCGATTTGCCAACTCGGGCACCGAGGCGGTGATGCTGGCGGTCAAGATGGCCCGCGCCTTCACCGGGAGGCCGATGATCGCCAAGTTCGAGGGTGCTTACCATGGCTACTACGACTACGTCCAGGTGAGCTTCGGCGGCACCCCGGCCAACTGGGGGCCGGAGGATGAACCGGCCGTGGTCCCCACCACCGGAGGCCTGCCGCCCTCACTCCTGAACGAGGTGGCGGTTGTCCAGTACAACGACCCCGTCGCGGTGGAACGACTGATGGCCCGCCATGGGCGGGACCTCGCCTGCCTGTTGGTCGACCCGATGTCGGTCCGGACCGGGGCGCCGATGCC
>CADEGB010000506.1 GCA_902826755.1 uncultured Gemmatimonadota bacterium | reverse complement strand
GTCCTCCGGAGGAGAACCGACATAATATCCGGATCAGCTTTCGGGTGTCAGGTCAATCAGGCTGTCGAGTTGCGGAACAGGGTTCGGCACGAGTCGCACGACCAACGCCTCCGACGGCCACCCCTTGGAGGTCGGAACGCTGGCAACCTCCTCAATCGCACTAGCCGAGGATACCCCAACGACGACGCGGTTTAGCGTTTCATTGACATCTGTGGACACAAGTCCTGAGATTCCAGCGTCATCGATCGATCGCCGCCAGTCGTACAGCTCGGAGAAGAGGTAGTCCGCGCCCTGGATCGACAGCGGCGCTTCCCGGTAGGCCCCCAACTCCGTGCCTGAAACGGCTAGACGCGCCCGAACCACCGCCTCCGCCGTTGCAGCGTCGCGCTCGTCGCGAAGTCGAATCACGACGGTCGTGCCGTCCCAATAGGCCCCACCGAAACCGGGAACCCGTCTTCCGAGCTCAAGCAATTCCTCGTCCAAGCTCAACCCTGTTTCAGCCCCGACGGACACACCGCTGAAGGATGGGCGGACCGTCGGGCTATGAGGCCCGGAGGGGTTGCTTTCGGAGCATGCCGAAACGAACGCAACAGCCGTCGGAAGCACCCGCCGCAACATCCTGCGAGGCTCCCACCTGTCGTTCATTCAATCACCGTGAATGATGGGCTGCGGCGAATAACGGGATTGGGACCGTCACCTCGCAGCACCTGCAACGCAACTCGAATCCGATAGGTGCCCGGCGAAACGTGTGCCGGGCGGCCGCCCAACTTCGTCCCCCCGGGGTCGAGCGAGTTGCCAACGTCTGGACACGTCAGTTCGGCCTCCACCGCCGCCGACCACTTCCCATCGACAAGCCTCTCGAAGGCCGCGCCCGAGCACAGGTTGAAGGATAGGTACGACGCCCCCCGGTTCTCGAGCGTGAAGGTCGCGAGAGACCCGACGTGCACCTGGAAATCGACAGGCGAGACGGTCAGAGCGTAGTCGGTGTCGCCGACCAACGATGGTTCCGGCTGCTGTTCGAGCGGCAACTTTCCGTCGCACCCCAAAACAAACAGGGCCGTCGCAGTGATGAACGCCGCGCGCATCATCGGATTTCGCCTCCCACTCTCGTAGTGGTCCGGGTTGGATAGACCACCACATCGGAACGCTAACGGAATGCCAACCGTGCGTTAGCGAACAAACGCCGAACCGTCGGATGATCAATGTCTCTTCGCTCCGACTCCTCACCCCACGAAGCGTACAAGGCAGCCCTCCTATTGAGGGGCGAGCACCCTGAAGGACCCCCGCCCAATCTGATCCGACGGTTGGGACGGCCGTCGGCTCCGATGCCATGTTGCTCCCGAAGGCCCGGTGCCGACATGGGGGCCGGGGCTGCAAACCGCGTCGCCGCCCCGAACCTCGCGGGGACGACGGCTGCGCTCGGTGCAGTTCATCGATGGCTGGTACAATCCGTATCGGCGGCATCTGCACCTCGGGTATCTCAGCCCGGCCGCCTTTGAGCTGGAGCGCCAGCTCGCTGCCTAACTAGGGTCCCTGAAATCGGGGCAGACCCACCCGACGCCATCTCCCGGAAACCTCGCTCACCCGATCGGCGCCGGCGGCCCTGCGGCCCGCTGTCGGTCGGAGCCACCACGCAGTCAGTACAACCCGACGTTCCCCTTCACCGCCGCGATCAGCTTGGCGGGATCATACCCCACCCCCTGCTTGAACACCGTCACCACCTTCCGGATGTCGCCGATGGTGGCGGCCGGGTTGCCGTCGATGACCACCAGATCGGCCTGCTTCCCGACCGCGATCGAGCCGACCCGATCTCCCCGACCGAGATAGGTGGCTCCGTTCAGGGTTCCGATCCGGATCGCCTCCTCGGGCGTAAAGCCGCCCTCGACCAGGAGCTCGATGGCCCGCTGGTTCGAGAACCCCGGGATCACCCCCCCGCCGCCAGTCGGATCGGTACCCACCAGGAGCGTGCCCCCGGCCCGCGAAAACGCCAGCTCGAGCGCCATCCCCTTCGGCAGCAGCGTGGTGTACGGCGACTGGGCCGACTGGGCAATCCGCGCGTGCATCTGATCGAAACTGCGCTTCAACTCCGGCACCAGCACGTCGGTGCCGGGCGGCATCGGCCGTCCGGGGGTGAAGGTCTCGAACACGGTCATGGTCGAGGTGATCGCCACCTTCCGCTTCACCAACTCGGCCACCAGGCTCTTGAACTCCGCCCCCGCGGGATCGAGCGCGGCAATCGACTGGTTGGCCTGGCTCGGACACTGGTCGGGTCGCTTGTCGGCGACGAAATCGGTGGCGGCCAGGAAACCGTGCTCGAGGTCGTCGATCCCCAACTCGGCCGCTTCGCGGTACGTCACCGAGCAGAGGTGCCCAGTCACCTTCATGCCCCGCCCGTGGGCCGCCTTGATGGCCGCGCCCAGTACCTCGCGGCTGATCTGCATGTAGGCCTTGAACGAAGTAGCGCCCTGGTCCGCCCAGAAATCGACGAACCGCCTGGCCTCGGCCGCGGTGGTGAGGGTCTGCATCTGGGCAAACTGGTTGGGCCCGTTGAGGTACGGCGCCGTCGCGTCGATCCACGGCCCGGGCTTGTCGCCCCGCTCGACCGCCTTCCGGATGTTGAGTTCGGAATAGCCGTTCATGTTCCCGCCGGTCCGCATCGAGGTGACCCCGCCGGCGAGGTAGAGCTTGACGAACGACTCGGTGAAGTTGCCGTAGATCCCTGGGGCAACCGGGTAGTAGAGATGCTCGTGAACCATGACGAACCCGGGAATGACCGTCTTTCCCGTGCCATCGATCACCAACGCGCCCGCTGGGACCGACGTCGCCTCGGCCCCACCGACGGCCGCGATGGCACCGTCACGGACGACGATGGTCTGGTTGTCGCGCCCCGGCGCACCGGTACCGTCGATGACTCGAACGCCGCGGATGGCGAAGA
>CADEGB010000505.1 GCA_902826755.1 uncultured Gemmatimonadota bacterium | reverse complement strand
CCGCCGCGGCGGAACTGACCCGGATCGCGACCCCGTGGCTCGTTGACGAGGTAGAGTGGACCGACCCGCTCGCGCTGCGCGCGGTGGTCTGGCTGGCACTCCGGACCGGTCGCGCCATTCTCAAGCTGACCCAACGCGACTACGGCGAACACAAGCTCTCGTCCCTGCTGGCCAAGTTCGGGACGCCGGGCGCGCTCAACGGATTCGCCTTCAACGCCTTGGGCGCCCGGATCCGGGGGCGCTCGAAGCTCCCCACCGGCCAGCGGATCATCTGTTTTTCGCCCCACCCGGACGACGACGTCATTTCGATGGGGGGCATGCTCCGGAAGCTGGTGCTCAACGGCAACACGATCACGGTCGCCTATCTCACCAGCGGCAACATCGCGGTCTTCGACCACGATGTCCGCCGTTACCTCGACTACACCCAGCGACTGGCCCGGGAACGCGGGCTGGCGCCCGAGGCCACGACCGAACTCGCCCATCGGATTGAGCGGTTTCTGGCCGAGAAGCAACCGGGCCAGGTCGACATCCCCGAAGTCCAGGATCTGAAGCGGATCATCCGGGAGTCGGAAGCAGTGAGCGGGATCGAGACCCTCGGTCTGCCCCGGAGCGCCGCGCGGTTCCTCAACCTCCCGTTCTACCAGACCGGTACCGTGCGAAAGGCGCCAGTCGGCCCGGCCGACGCGGCCATCATCCGGGCCCTCCTGACGGAGCAACGCCCGCACCTCATCTTCGTGGCCGGCGACCTTTCCGATCCCCACGGCACGCACCGGATGTGTAAGGAAGCCATCGACCAGGCCCTCGAGGGATTCGAACCCCGGCCCGAGGTCTGGCTCTACCGGGGCGCCTGGCAGGAGTGGCCCGTCACCGAAGCCACCTGGCTCGTCCCGTTGGCCCAGGAAGAGCTGGCCTTGAAGATCCAGGCCATCTTCAAGCACCAGTCCCAGAAGGACTCGGCCCCCTTCCCCGGGCTCGACGAACGGGAGTTCTGGCAGCGAGTCGAATCCCGCAACAAAGAAACCGCCGCCGAGCTCGACCGCCTCGGCCTGGCCGAGTACTTCGCCATGGAGGCCTACGTCGTCGATGGCGCTTCGTGAGGAGTTGGCGCGGTCGGGCGCGTGGCTGTTTCGATACCGGAGCTACGCGCCGCCGTTGCTCCTGGTGCCGCTCGTCCTGGCGGGCCTCGAAACCCATCCGGGCGAACGTCCCGGCCTCGAGCCGGTGCCGACCGCCATCGGGGCCGCCCTGGCCGGCCTCGGCTTCGTCGTCCGGATCCTGGTCATCGGGTTCGCACCGGCCGGCACCTCGGGCAAGAACCGCTCCCTCCAGGTGGCTGACTCGCTCACGACGTCCGGTTTGTATTCGATCGTCCGGCACCCGCTCTATCTCGGTAATTACTTTCTCTGGATCGGCCCCGCCGTGGCGACGGGTTCCTGGTGGGCGCCAGTGGTGGTGAGCCTTCTGTTCTGGCTCGTTCACGAACGGATCATCTTCGTCGAGGAGGAGTTCCTGCGTGACCGGTTCGGCGCGGACTTCCTGCGGTGGGCTGCCGCCACGCCCGCATTTCTGCCGGCGCCGTCCCGGTGGCGGCCTCCCTCGCTTCCCTTTTCGCTCCGGACCGTGCTCCGCCAGGAGTACTATGGCTTCTTTTCCGTGGTGTTCCTGTTCGCGGTCCTCGAAGCGGCAACCATGGCGGTGGAGTCGGGGCGGCCCGGCCTTTCCCGAACCTGGCTGTTCGTCCTCGTTGGGGCGGCCGTCGTGGCCGGGGTCCTTCGACTCCTCCAACGGCGCACCCGGTGGCTCGATGCGGCGGGTCGTTAGGCTCGTCCTGGTCGGTCTGACCCTTGGGCTGGCGCCAGCGTCGCTCGCGGCCCAGGCCGATTCCAGTGGGGCCGCGCCCGGCGGGGCGGCTCCCGGAGTGCCGGGGCTCATCCGGCCGGCGCTGATCCGGCCGACCGAAGCGCTCCTGGTCGTTGGCGCCCTGGCCGGCGCCGCCCTGATCGACGGGCGGGTCCGGGACCGGGCCCAGGCGGAACGGAGTCTCGCCACCAACGACGTCGCCTCGGTCGGCAACGCGTTCGGGCACTTCTATTATGTCGGACCGGCCTTGGCCGCCGGTTGGCTGACCGGGTGGGCCCTGGGCGACCGGCGAATGATGCGGGCCACCACGAAGGCGGCGGCCGCGGGCGCCGTGGCCGGCGCCGTCACCGCGGTCCTCAAGTTCGGATTCGGCAGGGTCCGGCCACGGGATGGACTCGACCCGGTCGAATTCCACCCGTTTTCATCGAACGCGTCCTTCCCCTCAGGGCACACCACCTTCGCCATGGCCGTCGCGACTAGCCTGGCGCATTCGACCCGCGACGGTTGGACCGACATCGCCCTGTACGGCGCCGCGGCCGTGACCGGGTTTGCCCGAATCAACGACAACAAGCACTGGCTGTCGGACGTGGTTGGGGGCGCCGCGATCGGCTACCTGGTCGGGCGGCAGATCAACGAGGGGCGACACCGAATCCGGCCGGCGATCGGCCCAGGCGTGGTGGGACTATCCTGGGCCTTCTAAGCGCGAGCGGGGACGTCGACGACCCGGGCGGTATGGCCGGTCGCGGCCAGGAATGCCTCGACCCCACTTCGCTCGAGGATCAGCGTGGCGGTGTTGACCAAGGGGTGGGCACGCCAGCGGGAATGGTCCCAAACCACTCGGTCGATCACGACGTCGACGGCCCGGTCGCGGTCGTTCACCAGGCCGAGGATGGTTACGGACCCTGGGGTGACGCCGAGGAATCGGAGCAGCCGTTCCGGAGAAGCGAGTCCCAGCTTGTCGGCCCCGATGAGCGGCGCGAGGGCCTTCAGATCGACCTGTTTGGCACAGTCCGTCACCACCAGCCAATGGCGACGGCCCTTCTGATCGCGGAGGAAGAGATTCTTGGTGTGGGCGGCCTCG
>CADEGB010000504.1 GCA_902826755.1 uncultured Gemmatimonadota bacterium | reverse complement strand
GTGCGGGGCGTCCTCGGCGAGAACTGGCTCCGGGTGGTGCGAGAGGTCTGGGGCTAAGACTGACGAGCCGTGATCCGGTATCAAGACGTGACTCGGTTCGAAACCGGGAGGAGGCTTGCCATCGGCGCCTATTGACCGGCTAACAGTCGAGGTGGAGCGCGTCACCCTCGACCACCAGCTCGGCGCCGGCATTCCGGGCGGCTTCAGCGAGCGCTGCTCGGACGATGGCGACCGGGTCCGGGCCGTACTCCCGCCGCCGGAGGAGGCCCGAACCCGTCCGGTCTCCCAGGGTCATCGTCACCTTGAGGCCCTTGCGCTTGAACGAGACCTTGCGACCGTCGTCGAGCGTGAGTTTGACCGGTTTGAGCAGGGCATCGAGGTAGTTGATGCCGACGCCGGAGCCGTCTGGCTTCCGATCCGGCAGGACGCTCTCGGCCTTCCCCAGGTCGACCGGCAGGGTCGCCCTCATGCGTTAGCCTCCTTGTCGAGTCGATCGAGCACGGCCCGGAATGCCCGGATGTGCTCCGGCGTCGAGCCGCAGCAGCCTCCGACGATCCGCGCCCCACCGGCAATCAACCCCGGAACACCGGCCGCCATCTGGTCCGGCGTTTCGCGGTAGACGACCTCGAAGTCGATCAGTTCCGGGTTGCCGGCGTTAGGCTGCGCCATGATCGGCAGTCCGCTGACGGCCCGATAGCGTTCCACCACCTGGGCGGCCATGACCATGTCCACGCCGGTGCCGCAGTTGAGGCCAAGGACGTCGGCACCGCGGTCCGCCAGAAACTCCGCGGCCTGCTCGGGGCTGACACCCATCATGGTGCGGACGTCGGGCTCATCGAGCATCCGGTCGAACGCAAGCGATCCGATCACCACTGGCGCCCCGGCCTCCCGGGCCGCCGCGACGGCCAGCTCCAATTCGTCGAGAGAGGTTTGGGTCTCGATGATGATCCCGTCGACGCCACCAGCCACCAGGGCTCGGGCCTGTTCCCGAAAGGCGGCCTCGACCACGCGCCGCGGTACCTCGCCGTAGGGCTCCATCAGGCCGCCAAACGGCCCGATGTCACCGAGCACGAACCCCGCCGAACCGCCGAACGCCTCCCGCGCCACGCGGGCACCGGCTTCGTTGATGGCGGGGACGCGATCGCCCTCGCCGTATCGTTCCAGCATGACGCGGGACGACCCGAACGTGTTGGTGATCAGGCACTGCGACCCCGCCTCCACGTAGCGCCGTTGAATGGCAAGGACCCGATCGGGATGATCCAGGTTCCAGGCGTCGCCGCAGCCACCGATTTCGAGTCCGGCCAGCTGCAGCTGGGTTCCCATCCCGCCGTCGCCGAGCAGGAGCCGCTCGGCCACGGCGGCCAGCAATCGTGGCATCGTCATCTCATCCTCCGAAAAGGCGCCCGCCGGAAGGCGCAGCCCCCGAGGTCACAGGTTCGACAGGCGTCGGCGGCCGTCGCGCGGCCCGACCGTCGGGACAGGGCCAGCACGGCCAGGAGCGAGGGCCCGGGCTCGAGGCCGCCCGACTCGAGCAGCCGGACGGGGCCGGTTCGCTCCCCAGCCGAATCGGCCCTGAGTCCGGGGGCGGCCCGCCCGGCACCCGACTCGGCCAGGAGGCCGTGCAGCAGCCGTTGCTCCGAGAGTGGCCAGCTTCCGCACCCCGGACTCAGGTGGAACATCACCGTCTCCCCCGCGGGCTCCGCGGCGCGGCAGAGTTGGCGCGACAGCCAGCGGACCAGTGCTTCAACCACCGCCGCGCCGAACCGATCGAGGAAGAAGCCCTCGTCCGGCTTGCCGTCAGCCCAGCGGCGCCGAGCCTCCCGCTCGATTTCCGGGCCGGCGGTGAGCGCCGCGGCGACGACGGCATGAGACTCGACGTCGGCCAACCGACGCACGAACGCCGCGCCATGGAACGACGCGCCCGTGGCCAGGTGGACCCGCGTCGCGTCGACCCCCCGCACCTCGATCCGGCGAGTAGCCGCCCATGGCCGTCCCGACTCCGCGTACCAGGCCCGGGCCTCCGCGGCATGAGCCGCCAGGGCACCCTCGAGCGGCCGATCCGGGGGCCAGCCGAGCAGCCGATGGTACTCGCCATCTTCGACGGCCGCCGCCAACTCCGCTCCCGGAGGCCCCCATTCGACCCGGCTCATCCGGCTCCGAACGGCGCGAACTGACAGCCGTCGACAAACGCATCGAAGAACCCCGGGTCAGCCTCGAGCCGAACATGCTCGATTTGGCGGACCAGAGACTCCAGGTCCCGGCGCCGGCGGCTGGACAGCAGCGCCAGGGCCGCGCCTTCGAGCGCGGCGTTCCCGACCTGACGGAACCGCTCGGTCGGCAGCGACGGCAGGAGCCCGATCCGGCGCGCGGCGTCGAGATCGAGATGACGCGAGAACCCGCCCGCCAGGTCGATCCGGGCAATCTCGGCAAGCGGGGCGCCCCAGCACGCCGCCACGATCCGGAGCCCGGCCACGTTGGCGCCCTTGGCCTGGGCCAGCTCGTTCAGGTCGGCTTCCGAGAGCGCCAGGGCCGCCTGGGGCCCGAACCGGAAGGCGTCCTCGTCGTCGCGAAACCGACCTTGCTCGTTGATTCGGTCGTTCCGCCGAAGTTCCGACACCAAGTCGACCAGCCCCGACCCGCAGATCCCGACCGGCGCCCCCCCACCCACCACCTCGAACCCGACCGAGCCGTCGGAGCCGAGGCGAACCCGTTCGACCGCGCCGTCGAGGGCCGGCATACCGCACGAGATCCCGCCGCCCTCAAACGCCGGACCGGCCGGACAGGAAGCCGCGAGGATTCGGTGCCGGTTGCCCAGGACGATCTCGGTGTTGGTGCCGATGTCCATGACCGCGGTGACCTCCTCCGACTCCGCGAGTCCGGTCGCCAGCACGCAGGCCGCCGCGTCGGCGCCGACATGCTCAGCGCGTGGCGCGACGCATCGACCCTGATTG
>CADEGB010000503.1 GCA_902826755.1 uncultured Gemmatimonadota bacterium | reverse complement strand
GCCGCCGCCGGGGGCGTGCTGGCGCTGCGCCTCGAGGTCCTCGCGGGTGCAGAAGCAACGATAGGCGCGCCCGCCCTCCAACAACCGCATCGCGTCGGCCCGATGTCGGGCTCCCTCGGCGCCCTGGAAATACGGACCCTCGTCCCAGGTTACGCCCAACCAGGTCAGCCCGTCGAGGATGACCTGGGTGTGCGCCTCGGTGCTCCGCGCCTGGTCGGTGTCCTCGATCCGGAGGATGAAGGCCCCGCCGGTCCGACGGGCAAAGAGCCAGTTGAAGAGGGCGGTCCGTGCCCCACCGACGTGGAGGTAACCGGTTGGCGAAGGGGCGAAGCGAAGGCGGGGGCCGTTCTGGGTCATTCGGGGCAACGTGTCCGCGTGCGGGCGGGAACGAACGGAGTGGGAGGGATTCGAACCCTCGATAGGGGTTTTCACCCCTATAACGGTTTAGCAAACCGCCGCCTTCAGCCTCTCGGCCACCACTCCAACGGGGTTGGAAATTGGTCCGAGAGGCTCCCTTACGCAACCCGGCCCCGCTAAACCCGTCAGCGGTCGGGGGCCGTGCCCGTCCGGGCGGCCTCGGCGAGCCCGTTGCAGGCGAGGACGGTGGCGACGATGAGAACCCCGGGGTAGACCGCCAGCGAGGGCGCGGTGGCGAGGTGTTGCTGGGCGCCCGTGAGCATGGAGCCCCAGCTGGCCTGCGGCGGCTCGACCCCGAGGCCTAGGAACGAGAGCGCCGATTCGGTCAGGACGGCCTGGGCCACTCCCACCCCGGCGGCGGCGGTAAGGACCGGTACGAGATGGGGTAGCAGATGGCGGCGGAAGATCCCGAGCCGGGACTGGCCGAGCGCTTCCGCGCCCAGAACGTAGTCGCGCTCACGGAGGGAAAGGGCTTCGGCTCGGACCAGGCGGGCGATCCCGGCCCAGGCGGTCAGGCCGACGGCCAGGACCAGACTGGCGGTGGAACCGCCGAACAGGGTCATGATCACGAGGAGCAGAAAGAACGCCGGGACGGCCAGGGCGGCGTCGAGGAGCCGACTGGCCGGGTCGGCCAGCCAGCGGCGACGGGACGCGGCCAGGGTACCGAGGCCAGTGCCGATGAGCAGCGCCACCAAGCCGGCCGCCACGCCGACCAGCAGTGACACCCGGCCTCCGGCCATCAGCCGCGCCAGGACGTCCCGGCCGCTTTCGTCGGTGCCTAACGGATGGAGAGCAGAGGCCGGGGCCGCCGTCCGGGCCAGGTCGATGGCGGCCGGGTCGACGGGGTGAAGCCAGGGCCCCGCCAGCGCAAAGAGGGTCAGGAGGGCCAGTCCGACCAGCGGGCGTCTCGTCGAGCGGATCGTCACCGGCGGGACCGGATCCGGGGGTCAGCCCACCCGGCCAGCAGGTCGAGGCCGAGGTTGGCCACCACGACGGCGGTTGCCACCACCAGGGTGATGCCCATCACCAGCGGGTAGTCCCTGCCTAACGCCGCCTCGACGCCCAGACGGCCCATCCCGGGCCAGGCAAACACCGTTTCGGTGACGGCGGCCCCACCGACGAGCAGGGGCACCTGAAGGCCGATGGCGGTGAGGAGCGGAAGGAGCGCGTTCCGGAGCACGTGTTGGCCCACGAGCCTCGCCGGCGAGAGCCCGCGAGCCCGGGCGGGGGTGAGATGGCTTGCCTGGAGCGTGGCGGCGACCGCGTTCCGGAGGTAGCGAATCAGCTCGGCCGACACCGGCAGGGCCAGGACCGCGGCGGGTAGCACGAGGTGGCGCAGCCGGTCGGAAAGGTCCGCGGGCGCCCCAGGGGTCATCATGCCGCCGGCCGGGAACAGGCGCCACCGTGCCGCGAGCATCATGATCGCGACGATCCCGAACCAGAAGGGGGGAATCGCGAGGGCGGTGAAGTTGACGAGCCCGACCAGGCGATCGAGCGGTCCGCCGGGGCGGTGCCCGACGGCGAGCCCGACGGGCACCGCCACCAGGATCCCGAGCAGCAGCGCCGCACCGACGAGGATGAGGGTGTTGGGGAGCCGACCGAGCACGGTGGCGAGGGTCGGCGTCTGATACAGGAAGCTGGTGCCGAGGTCCCCCGTCAGCAGGCGCGCATGCCACCGGAGGTACTGGACGCTGACGGGTTGATCGAGCCCGAGTCGCGACTCGATGGCGGCCCGTTCGACCGCCGTGAGTTTCGGATCGGCCAGGATGGCGGGGCCGCCCGGTGCCGCCTGCATCAGCAGGAAGGTGGCCGTGACGACCACCCACAGGACCAGGATTCCCTGAGCCAGGCGCCCGACCAACCGGATCATGTCGGGCCGGGCGTAAAGAAGAACCGTTCGGTGTGGCGGAGCGCATCGCGGATCCCGAGCGCGGGAAGCCCCTGGAGCGTGGCGCGGCGGACCTGCAGTTCCCGCGGGTAGTAGAGCAACAGCACCGGTGGGTCCTCTGCCTCGACCGCCTGGAATTCGCGATAGGCCGCCTGCCGCACCGTCGGGTCGAGCGAGG
Source organism: uncultured Gemmatimonadota bacterium (assembly GCA_902826755.1). Lineage (GTDB taxonomy): Bacteria > Gemmatimonadota > Gemmatimonadetes > Gemmatimonadales > GWC2-71-9 > SHZU01. The sequence goes on along the minus strand of CADEGB010000503.1, from coordinate 469 downwards.
CGCGGCCAAGCGTCAGGAGGCTGTCGGCCCGTCGATTCGAGTAGCGGACGTCGTTGTTGGACTGATCGGTGCCGTAGTACGAGTACTGGTCCGGATCGAGCGGCGTATTCCACCAGATCAGGTAGGCTTCGTGCCGGCGGGGCACGACGTAGTCGCGAACCAGGGAGGCGAACTCCATCGTGTTGATGGTGACCGCGACGCCGATGGCGCGGAGCTGCTGCTGCACGGCCACGGCCGCCTGCTCCCGGCTCGGGTTGCCCTTGTCGACGAGCAGGGTGAACGCGAAGGGCTGGCCGGCCGCGTTCCGCAGGACGCCGTCGCCGCCACGCCGCCATCCCGCCTCCGCCAACAGCGCCAGGGCCGCGGCGGTGTCGTACGGAATCCGGGGCAGATCAGCCGCGACATAGTCGCCCAGCGCCACCGGAATGGTCCCCTGCGGGTAGCCGGCCGGGCATTACATGACGCCGTC
>CADEGB010000502.1 GCA_902826755.1 uncultured Gemmatimonadota bacterium | reverse complement strand
CAGCAGCGGCTGCGGCTCCGGGAAGAACGGCGCGTCGGGGGCAAACTCCGCGTTCCAGGCCCTCGCCACGTCGCGCGAGAGCTCGAGATGCTGGACCTGGTCCTCACCCACCGGCACCTTGTTGGCGCGGTAGAGCAGGATGTCGGCTGCCTGGAGGACCGGATACATGAGCAGCCCGGCCGGGACCCGCTCCATCCGCTGCGACTTATCTTTGAACTGGGTCATCCGTTCCAGTTCGCCGATCCCGGTCACGTTGGTGAAGAACCACATCAGCCGGGTATGCTCCGGGACGTGCGACTGCGCGAAGATGATCGACCGCTCGGGATCGAGGCCGGCCGCCATCAGCGACAGCAGCATTTCCCGGGTCCGCTCGGCCAGCGTCGCCGGGTCGTACTTGACCGTCAGTACGTGGAGGTCGACCGCGCAGTAGAGACACTCGAACCGGTCCTGCAGATCGACCCAGTTCTTGACCGCGCCGAGCCAGTTACCGATGTGCAGTTCGCCGGTCGGCTGGATGCCGGAAAAGACGCGATCCATCGCTGCCCTTGGGGAATGAGAACGGGCGCGCCGCATTCACGACCCGCCCGTTGGGTCAAGCTAGTCGGCTCCAGGAAGGCAAGCAAGATGAATTCCGCCTTGGACTTAACCCGCGTGGCCACGGTAGCCGCCCAGCGCGCCGCCACCCACCTCCGCTCGATCCGCCGGCCCCGCGACCCCGCCGATTGGGACGCCAAACACCACAACGACTTCGTCACCAGCGCCGATCGGGAAGCCGAAGAGATCATCGCCGAGTCGCTCCTCGCTGCCATTCCCGGCGCCACGATCCTTGGCGAGGAGCTCTCTCCCGAAGGGCGCCGGGGAGGCCTGGTCTGGGTGGTCGATCCAATCGACGGGACCACCAACTTCGTCCATGGCTTTCCCGCCTGGGCCATCTCGATCGCCGCGGAGGTCGACGGGGTCCTCGAGGCGGGGGTTGTTCTCCACGTGGAGACCAACCAGCGGTACCACGCCACTCGCGGCCACGGCGCCTGGCGCGACCACGAGCGGCTGGGGGTGTCGACCCTTTTCGACCCGGCCCACGCCCTGATCGGAACGGGCTTCCCGTTCAAACACCCCGACCACCTCGAGCGGTACCTCCGCCAGTTCGCCCGGATCGCGCCGGCCACCGCCGGGATCCGCCGCGCGGGCTCGGCCGCGCTCGACCTCTGCTGGGTGGCGGCTGGGACGTTCGACGGTTTCTGGGAGTTGATGCTGGCGCCGTGGGACATGGCGGCCGGGATCCTGCTGGTCCGCGAGGCGGGCGGCATCGTGACCGACCCGGGCGGCCACGAAGTGGGGGCGGGACACCATGGCCTGGTGGCGGGAAACCCGGCCGTCCACCGCTGGTTGCTCGAGATCGTCCAAACGGCGGGGTGATCGCGCCTGGGACGGGTTCATCAGGGTCCCGACCCGAGGGGTCAGGCGCCGATGGTGAGGATCCGCGGTCCGTTCCGTGTGACGGCCACCGTGTGCTCGAAGTGCGCCGACAGGGACCCGTCCGCGGTGACCACGGTCCACTTATCCGGCAGCAGTTTGGTTTTGTAGTCGCCCATCGTGATCATCGGCTCGATCGCGATGGTCATCCCCTCGAGGAGCCGTTCTCCCCGTTTCGGCTTCCCGTGATTGGGGACCTGGGGATCCTCGTGCATCCGGGTCCCGACCCCATGCCCGACCAGTTCGCGGATCACGCCGTAACCGGCCGCCTCCGACACCGTCTGCACCGCATGACCGATGTCGCCGATGTGGTTGCCGACCCGGGCCTGCTCGATCCCCGCCATCAAGGCCGCTCGGGTCACCTCGAGGAAACGCTCGGTTTCCGGCGACACGGATCCCACGGGCACCGTGATCGCGCTGTCCGCGTGAAACCCCTCGATACAGACGCCGCAATCGATGCTGACGATGCCACCCTCGCGGAGAATCCGCTTGGGCGACGGAATCCCATGCACCACTTCCTCGTTGACCGAAATGCAGAGGCTCTTCGGAAAGCCGTAGAGGCCCTTGAACGACGGCTTGGCGCCCGGATGGCTGCGGATGAACTTCTCGGCCTCCCGATCGAGGTCCTCTGTCGAGATGCCGGGCTTGACCAGCCCGCGGCACAGCTCGAGCGTGGCGTGGACGATGGCGCCCGCCCGGGCCATCGTGTCGACCTCGCGGGGTGACTTGAGCGTGACCATGGCCGGAATCTACCGCCCCACGGCCTTCCGGACCCGATCCGCGATGGCCTCGACCGAGCCGACCGCCGGAATCCGGGTTACCCCGCCCCGCGCCTCGTACCAGTCGAGCACCGGCGCGGTCTGCTCCCGATAGGCCGTGAGCCGCCGCTGGACCGCCGTCGGGTCGTCGTCCGCCCGGCCCTCGATGGTCCGACGCTTCTCGATCCGGGACAGTACTTCCTGATCGGTGACGTCGAAGAACAGCACCAGGTCCATTTTCCGGCCCATCCCGTCCAGGAGTCGCGCCACCCCCTCGGCCTGGGGAATGGTCCGGACCACCCCGTCGAAGATCACACCGCGGCTGGAGGCTGGCTTGGCCAGTTCCTCGCCGACGATGCCCATGATGATGTCGTCGCTGACCAGCGCCCCCGACTCCATCACGGCCTTGGCCTTGAGGCCGAGCGGGGTGCCGTGCTTGACCGCATCGCGAAGGAGATCGCCCGTGGCAATTTTGGGAATGCCGAGCCGTTCGGCCAGGAGAACCCCCTGGGTACCCTTCCCCGCCCCCGGCGGCCCCAACAGGATGATGTTCATAGGAAAGTCGCATCTCCTAAAATCACGGGGGCGGACTCATCATCCGCCCCCCACTGTGTCTGCCAACGTCCGGGTCCCGCTGCCTCGCTAGATGAACCGCTGCTGTCGCCCGCGGAACTTGACTCGGCCGGTCTTCATGAAGCTGTCGTACTTCCGGAGCGTCCGGTGCTGCTCGATCTGGG
>CADEGB010000501.1 GCA_902826755.1 uncultured Gemmatimonadota bacterium | reverse complement strand
TGACCCCCCCCTCCTCCGCCACCAGACCCCGACGCTCGAGGCGATGGAGGGCCGGATAGAGGGCGCCCTCCTGGACGAGGATTTCGTCCTCGGTGGTGAAACGGATCCATCGACCCACGGCGTAACCGTGGCGCGGACCAAAGCTGAGGGCCTTGAGGATCAGGAGCTCGAGCGAGCCCGTGAACAGGTCGCTGCCCGCCATGACAGCCTCCGGACGAGGGTCAGCGCCGCCCGGCGGGGAACCGGGGGGCGCACTCGGCAAGGCTAGCGGTGCACACCTATTTGAACAAGGGGTAGCTGAAAAAGGGGTGGCACCCCGCCATCACCCGCCGCGCCGTCGCCAGGCGGCGAGCACTTCCTCTTCCCGTTCCGCCGGGATCCCGGCGCGGAGTTTCTCCTGCCGCTCCGGCGACTGGGCGTGGTAGTAGTCCAGCGTGTCCTTGGCGGTAACCGCCAGGGGTCGGAAGGTCAGCCCGAGTTCGACCTCGCGAGAGATGTCGAACCGGGCAAAGCCGGCACGATTGCCCTTCGACGGCATCCAGACCGGCATCTCCTGATACGGCCGGATCTGATGCTGTTCGAGGAAATCGGCGGCCACCCAGGTAAACGTGGCATCGGCGGTGGTAACCGCCTTGATCCCATGAAGGAGTTCCGCGAAGGTCCGCGGCTGCCGCGGGCCAAGGCCGTTGAAGGTCCCGTTGGTTCCCATCTCCGCCAGTCGGATCATCCACTCGCAGATGTCGCGGGCGTCGATGAACTGGACCCAGTCGGTCCCGTCTCCAGGCGCCAGCACTTCCCCACCCCGTTCGATTCGAACGGGCCAGTAGGTAAACCGATCGGTGAGATCGCCGGGGCCGACGATCAGTGAGGCGCGCACGATGGTGTGGTTGTCGGGGAAATACCGTCGCACCACGCCCTCGGCCAGCGCCTTGGCCAGACAGTACGGGAGTGGTTTTCCGGCCTCGACCGGGGTGTTTTCCCTGGTACACACCGGGGCGTCGATGGTCATCGGCACCCGGCTGGTGTCGTGGTACACCGAGCGGGTCGAGGTAAAGACGTACCGCTTGACCGCCTTTTGGAGCAGACTGGCCGAACGTTCGACCCAGGTCGGGTCGGTGGCCGAGTTGTCGAGCACCACGTCCCATTCGCGACCTTCGAGCGCCTTCAGGTCGCTGGCCCGGTCGCCGATCAGTTTCTCGGCGTCCGGAAAGAGCCCGGGGTTGGTCCGCCCCCGGTTGAAGATGCTGACGCGGTGGCCCCGATCGAGCGCGTACTGGACGTGATAGGGCCCGATGAAGCCGGTGCCACCGAGAATCAGAATCCGAAGCGGCGCGGGCCGGTGGCGACGGAGCAGGATGTCGAACCGCGGCAGCACCGACAGGCCGGCAACCGTGCCGGCGGTTTGGACGAATTGACGACGGGTCGGCGCCATGGGATCTCGGGGATGAGGACCGGGGAAGTTGCCGCCGGCGCCCCGGCGCGTCAACGGCCGGAGCGCGACGCCTCAGGCTTTCGGAACGCCCCGATCGAGTTTGTCGATGGTGGCCGTCGAGGCCGGCCGCTCCTTCTGAAGCCGTCGGGCCACGACCTCGTTCTGGCGGACGACGCGGAGGATGTTGCCGCCCGCCAGCTTGATCAACTCGGCATCGGTCCATCCCCGCCGGATCAATTCGGCGAACAGCTCCGGAAACTTGGAGACGTCCTCGAGCCCCTTGGGCATGTCGGTGCTGCCGTAGAAATCGCTCCCGACCCCGACGTGGTCGATGCCCGCCACTTTCCGCACGTGCTCGATGTGGTCGGCGACGTCCTTGAGGGTGGCCTCGGGACGCGGATGGGTCTTGGCGTATTCGGCGCGGATCCGCTCCATGTCGACCAGCGACGGATTGCCCCGGGTCACCTCCCGCACCTTGAGGTCCCAGTCCGCCACGGCCTGCGACACGAACGCGGGGATGAAGGTCACCATCACGACCCCGCCGTTTTTCCCGAGCCGGCGAAGCACGTCGTCCGGCACGTTCCGAGGGTGATTGGTGAGCGCCTTGGCCGACGAATGGGAGAACATCACCGGCGCCTCGGTGACGTCCAGGGCATCGTGCATCACCTTCGGCGTGACGTGGGAAATGTCGACCACCATGCCGAGCCGGTTCATTTCCCGGACGACTTCCTTGCCGAACCGGGTCAGCCCGCCGTGTTTCTCGACGTCGAGCGCGGCGTCCGCCCAGTCGAGGGTCACGTTGTGCGTGAGGGTCATGTAGCGGACCCCGAGCCGGGCGTAGATCCGAAGGGCTCCGAGCGAGTTCTCGATGGCGTGGCCGCCCTCCATCCCGAGAAAGGAGCCGACCTTGCCCTGGCGGAACGCCGTCTCGGCCTCGGCCGCCGTGGTGGCGAGCGAGAGGGCCTCCGGATACCGCTCGATGATCCGTCGGGCGATATCGATCTGTTCGAGCTGGACCCGGGCGTAACCGGAGTCCTTGATTTCTCCAGGGATGTACACGGACCAGAACTGAGCTCCGACCTGCCCCTTCCGCAGTCGGTCGAGATCGGTGTCGCCGGTGGTCCGGCGGCGGAGGTCGTAGGCCTCCACGTCGCCGGGGGCTTTGGCGTCCTCCCGGATCACGATCGGCAGATCGTTGTGTCCGTCGACGAGAGGCGCCGCCCGGAGAATTCGTCGGGCTCGGGCCAGGGCCGCGTCGTCCTGGGCGGAGGCCGTCCCGACCAGCCCACCCGCCACCACCAGCGCCGTCACCGTCGTCATCAGTCGCATCGGGTCGTTGCCTTCGTCAGGTGGGGCCCCGCGGGCTCAGAAGCCGAGCAGGCGCCGAATGTCGTTGGAAAAAGCCAGCACCATCAGCATCACGATCGCCACCAGGCCCGCCATCGTGAGCCATTCCCGAACCCGGCCGGTCACCGGCCGTCGGGTGACACCTTCCGCCAGCAGGAAAAGGAACTGGCCACCGTCGAGAATCGGGATCGGGAGCAGGTTGAGCACG
>CADEGB010000500.1 GCA_902826755.1 uncultured Gemmatimonadota bacterium | reverse complement strand
CGGCACCTTCGGGCCGGCCTCCATCTCCTGGCTCGCGGCGGTCTCCGGCAAGACCATGCAGGACATCTCCGAGCACGATCTCCGCGGCGCCTACAGTCATCTTCCGCTCTACGAGGCCGATCAGTTGCTGGGGCGGACCCTGACGGCGTGGCGCGACTGGCTCGATCACCCCACCCGCGACCGATACTGGGAAGCACAGGCCTATCAGGAGACACTCAAGCAGGTCACGATCCCGATGCTGCACGTCAGCGGCTGGTACGATGACGTGCTGGTGGGCACCACCGAAAATTTCGTCAACCTGAAGGCCAATCCGAATCAGTTCATGCTGATCGGCCCTTGGGGGCATGCCGTCAACCGCGGCCGCAAACTCGGCGCCATCGACTTCGGCCCCCGCGCAGTCATCAATCTCGACAGCCTGTACACCCGGTGGTTCGACCGCTGGCTCAAGGACCAACCAAACGGAGCCGAACGGGATGCCAGGGTCCGGGTTTTCGTGATGGAGGAGAACCGCTGGCGCGACGAGCCGGATTGGCCGGTGCCGAACACCCGGTTCGTCAAGTTCTACCTCAAGAGCCAGGGACGGGCCAATTCGCGGTTCGGCGACGGTCGCCTCGACACCATCCCACCGGGGGCCCAGCCGCCCGACCGCTACCGCGCCGACCCACTGCATGCCTTTCCGTTCGTCACCGACGACGCCTTCTCCCAGATCGGCGGCCCGGACGACTATCGAACGGTCGAGGAGCGCAAGGACGTCCTCGTCTATTCCACCGGGCCATTGCCCCGCCCGATGGAGGTGTGCGGCCCCCTGACCGTCAAGCTGTTCGCCGCGTCGTCGGCCAAGGACACCGATTGGGCCACCAAGGTCCTGGCCGTCCGGCCGACCGGCTTCGTGCAGCGCCTCAATGACGGGATCGTTCGGGCCCGCTTCCGGCAAGGGTTCGACCGGGAAGTGTTCCTCGAGCCGGGCCGGGTCGAGTCGTACGAGATCGACAACTGGTCGACCTGCGTCCGCCTCGGCGTGGGGTGGCGGCTCCGACTCGAGGTGGCGTCGCACGCCTTTCCGAAGTTCGATCGCAACATGCAGACCGGTGGCCCGATCGGAAAAGAAGCGACCGGCATCGTGGCCGACCAGACGGTCTACCACGACGGGGAGCGAGCATCCTATCTCCTCGTGCCGGTGGTGGAGCGCCGGTAGGCGCCCGAGCCTCGAACTGACGTGGCGGGATGGCCCCGTGTCGGTCAGGCCGGGGCCGTGCGGCTACCTCGCATCCCGTCGACCAGCCAGTCGAGCAGGTACGACACCATCGATGGCCGGGCCAGGATCGAATAGGTGGGAGCGTCATCGACCTGTCGAAGGAGGACTGGCACCTTGGCCAGGAGCGTCTGAGCACAGGAGCCCGTTTCGAAGCGGGTCGGGTGGAGGTCGAGTGCCAGGCAGGAGGCGAGCACATCCCGCGCGGCCGGGCCAGCCAAGCGGACCCCCACCCGACTTTCGCTCGTGTCGACCACCGCTCCGCCGGCCTCACCGATCGCTCCGCGGACTGAGGCTTCGATCAACCCGGCCCGACCGTCTTCCGCCTCGATCAGCCATTCGTCCGGCCCGAGGCCAAGCACCAGACCAACATCCGAGTCGACGGCGCGCCCGACCGGCGGCAATCCGACGCGGAGCAGCCCTTCGACCGCCGGTCGCGCGGCCGGCGTCAGTCGTACCGATACCCGGGACCGGAACGGCTCGACGACCAGCGTGGCGCCCTCCCACGACACGGCTGCCATCCGCTCGGCCCACGCCAGAGCCGGGTTGTCTCGCTCCGCCTCAACCATCGCGCCGGGCTCCTTCCGGGTCGAACATCACGGGGTGACAGACCGTCACCTCCACCGTCTGGCCATTCCAGACCGCGTGCAGCCGTTCGCCATGGCGGCGCCGGCCGGACCGCACCATCGCAAGGCCGAACGGCCGCTCCATGATCGGGCTCCAGTGACTGGCGGTGACATGGCCTTGAGCCGTCATCGGTTGCCGCTCCGTCGGATCGGCCACCAGGATGGCGCTGTCCGGCACCAGCACGGTCTGGTCGACGGGCAGAATGCCGACCAGTTGACGCCGGTCGTCCCGGATCAGGTCCGGCCGCTGAAGAGCCCGCTTCCCGACGAAGTCCTTCCGGCCGAGCATCCAACCCAGACCGGCGTCGGCCGGCGTCGTTGACGCATCCGACTCCTGGCCGACGATGAGGTAGCCCTTTTCGGCGCGCAGCACGTACAGCGCCTCCATCCCGTAGGGCGTCAGGCCGTGCGGCGCCCCCGCCGACAGCGCCGCCCGCCAGAGCGCGGGACCGAACGATCGTGGCACCGACAGTTCCCACGCGAGTTCGCCCGAAAAGCTCACCCGAGCCACCAGCGCGTCCGCTGATCCCACCACGGCCGTCCGTCGCACCCCCAGGAAGGGAAACGCCTCTCGGGAGCAATCCAGGTCCGGCGCGAGCAGGGCCACGAGATCCCGCGACCGGGGGCCGGCAATCGCCACCGTGGACCACTGTTCGGTCACCGGCGTGACCCAGACCCGAAGATCGGGCCACTCGTTCTGGAGCCAGTCCTCCATCCAGTCGAACACCGCGGCCGCGTGCCCCGTGCTGGTGGTGACGAAGAACCGGTCCGCGGCGAGCCGCATCACGTCCCCATCGTCGAGGATCATCCCGTCGAGACCGCAGAGGAGCCCGTAGCGGGCCTTGCCAACCTGCAGGCTGGCGATCGGATTGACATACAGTCGCTCGAGAAAGACTTCGGCGTCCGGCCCCTGCACGTCGATCTTGCCGAGCGTCGATACGTCGACGATCCCAACCCCGCCCCGGACCGCCAGCGCTTCGCGCCGGCACGCCGCCTCGATCGACTCGCCGGGGCGAGGGTAGGCGCGGGGTCGGAGCCACTGCCCCACCGGCGCGCGAGTGTCGCCGAGCTCCGCGTCGACCTCGTGGAGCGCCGCTGCCCCGCCCGCCCCGACCC
>CADEGB010000499.1 GCA_902826755.1 uncultured Gemmatimonadota bacterium | reverse complement strand
CCGCAGGGTGAGATCCTGGTACGTTCGCCGTGGCGGCGGGGCGGCCGGGTCAATCCGTTGATCAAGTTGTCCCGCGGTACTGAGATCCACGGTCGGGAGCACCCGAGCCCGTTCGAGGCCGAGGCGGTTCAGGATCTTGAGCGACGCCCGACCCACCTCGACCCAGCCGCCGTCGGCGCGGACCAGGTACGCCACCACCTCGGACTCGCCGGCGGGGAGCCGCCATCCCGCCGGCCGGACTCGAGCCAGTTGGCCGGCCACCTCGATGGCAGCCGAGACGTCCGTTGCCCCGACGACCAGCCCGAGCCGCTCGGCCCGGTCGAGCGGCCGGCTCAGATCGAACTCGAGCGGCGCGCGGCTGCCAAGGAAGCGATCGGTAGCCCAGCGGGGCCGGATCGTCAGCGAGGAATCGGGCTCAGGGCGCGCCCCCGAGAGACGGACATCATGGTCGGCCACGCGGGCACCGGTCGAAACGGCCGCCAATGGACCGGGACTCGCGATGGCCGCGAGGATCAGGGCCCAGCCAACGCGAGGCATGATCGGGTACCGTCGTTCCTTCGGTCGAAACATGACGCGGATCTCCTCGAGGGAGGTGTGCTCAAGGGGTTCTCGGAAAACCGCTCCGAGGAGGACGACGGGGCGGGCGGCCGAGGTTGGGCCGTCAGGGGACCAGATACTTGATGCGGAGCGTCGGTTGCTGCGCGGGCGCCGGGGCGGTCTCCCGCGAGTACCCGTACATCAGGGGGCCGTCGCCACGGAGCGCGAAGCCGTAGTTCGGTTCCCCCGCCAAGATCGCGGACACCGGGCCCTTGAGGTCGTAGATCACCGTGGCACCGGGGGTGACCGTTCGGGAGGTGCCGTTCCACTGGACCGTCGGCTGGTTGGTGGCGTTGACCGTCGTTTCCCGCCAGCTCCCCTGCACCTTCCCGACCTCGACCGGATTGGAGCCCGACGACAGCGACCGGAAACTCACCACCAGTTCCGCCGACTGAATGACCGCCCCGGCCGGAAGCGACTTCAGGTCGAAATGCAGGAACGCGAGTTTGTCAGGGAGACCGACGATCAGGTCGCCATTGGCGAAGTTGGTGGCGGTCTGCCCCTGGACGCGGGCGTCCGCGTTGGCCTTGAGCGCGGCGACCAGAATTGGCTTGGAGCTGGTCGGACTCACACCTTGGGCCGCGGCGACCGCGGAGCCGAGCGCCATGAGGGCAACCGCCGCGGGCAACACCCGACCGGAAACGACGTGATGACGAAACGACGCGAGCATGGAAACCTCCTCGTGAACGGTGACGGGATCGACGACTTCGGACAGCATGGCGTCGAAGGCAATCCGATCTGGACACGCGGAACACGACGAGGCAGGAGAGCGCGAATTTCAGCCGGGCGGCCGCGTCATGACGGCCGCCGTCGAGAAGGAGGAGCGGGAGCGGTTACCGCCCCGTTTCGTGGAAGACGAGCATCCGCCCGACCAGGAGGTCGAGCGCCTGGGCGGTCCGGCTCGTGAAGGGATCCGCCGCGTTGGTGACGGCGATGAGTCCGATCCCGCGCTCGAGCCCGAGCCAGGCGACGGAGTGATTGACCGTGTTGGACCCCTCATGCGCGGCGGCCCGACCGCCGGCCCAGGCCCTCGTCACCAGGATCCAGCCGAGGCCATAGCCATCGGTACCGGCCACGGGAACCCGGGCCGTGAAGAGTTCCCGACCGGTGGCGGGCGCGATCAGGGTTGAGGTTCCGGCATCGGCCACCAGGAATTCACGGATCAAGCGGGCCCAGTCGGCGAGCGGCAGGTGCGCCCGGCCCGCGGCGGAGAGCCCGGGCGGGTTGTCACACCCTTCACAGGGCACCCAGGCGCCATTCTGGAGCGAATGGGCCACCGGCTGATCATCGGCCCCGGCGGCGGCCTGGGCGCCCCAGCCCAGGCCCGTGATGCCTAACGGCTGGAGGAGGCGAGTGACGAGGAGATCCTCGTACACGCCGCCCCAGGCCCGCTCGATCATCGCGCCCGCCAGCACGTACCCGAGATTGCTGTAGGAAAACACCCCGACCGGGCCGACCGGCGCCGCGGCCACGGTCCACGAGACCAGACTGGCCCGCTGCGCCACCGCCGTGGTGCCGACGAAGGCGGCCCCCGGCGGATCGTTGCGAATCCCACCCCGATGCGCCAACAGGTCCGCCAAGGTCACATCCCGGTACTCCGGCCGGAGGGTGGCCGCAAGTTCCGGGAATGCCTCCCCAACGGTCGTCGTCCAGGACAACCGGCCCTGATCGACCGCGATCGCACCCAGCGCGGCGGTCACGGCCTTGAGATTGGACCCGATGTGCCACTTGTCCGCGACGGTGACGGCCGGGCCACCGCTGGCCCGCCGCGATCCCGCCACCCCAAGGGCCGCGGTGCCGGTCCGGGTGACGATCGCCCCGCCCATTGCCGGGAGGTCGAACGCCCGTCGCACCGAATCCACGATCCGATCGAGACCCGGTGGCGCCACCCGCAGTTCAAGCGTGGCCGAGAGTGATCCGGTGGTGGCGGTAATGGTGGCGGTCCCGTTCCCGACCGCCGCCAACGACCCCGCGGAACTCACCGTGGCCACGGCCTGGTCGCTGCTCCGCCAGGTAATGGCGGCCGAGGTCTGAACCCCCTGGGCCGTCCGGGCCATCGCCGTGAGCGTCAGCACCTCCCCGGTCGTGAGGATGGCCCGCCCCGGCCAAACCGTCAATGTGGCCACGGTGGCGACCGGGGCGGGTTCGGTTGACTCCGTCCCGCAGCCCGCCAGCGTGGCCAGCCCGCACCAAGCCACCGCTCGAGCCCACCCGCGCACCCGATGGATAACCGCCGTCATGATCGGGATGGTAGCCGCCCGCCCCGCCCATGTCGACCCGCCGGGGGCAATCCGTCACTCCAAACCACCTCCCGCCGTAGGTAGATTCGCGCCTCGGCGCGACCCCGTACACTCGAGGATCGGCATGCTGCTTTGGCTTCTCCCGGCCCTGGCCGGCGCGACAGATACGCTGGCTACGGTCT
>CADEGB010000498.1 GCA_902826755.1 uncultured Gemmatimonadota bacterium | reverse complement strand
GAACCACGGGGACGGGGTGCAATATGGCGAACCGACCCCCGGAGGCGAAGGGGCAGACCGGCTCGGTCTTGCCAGAAATAGCCACCAGGCGCTAAATTGGTGGGCTAGTTATCGGGGGGACTACCCTCCAGTCCGTACGCCGGGAGAGCCACGGTGCCGAGGATCAAGTCAGCCAAGAAGCGGATGCGCCAGACGCGCGCCCGGACCACCCACAACCGCAGCCAGCGGAGCCAGTTGCGCACCGCCATCAAGAACGCCCGCCAGGCCGAAACGCCGGAAGCACGGGCCGCCGCGGTCGCGCTCGCCGAGCAGCTGGTGTCGCGGGCGGGGCAAAAGCGGATCATCCACCCGAACGCCGCCGCCCGGATCAAGAGCCGGCTGGCCAAGGCCGCCAAGTAAGCGGTTTCCAGCGCGGTTGGTGCCACGAAAAAGGGGCCGGATCATCTCCGGCCCCTTTTCATTTCCCCGCCCTGATGCCGCCCGCTCAGACCGCCGCGAGCTCGGCGCCGCACCGTTCGCAGTACCACTCGGTCGGCCGGTTCAGCGCTCCGCATTCCCCGCACTTGAGCGTCTTGGCCACGGTCGGCGCCGGCCGATCAGTCGGCTTGACCTCCGTGGCCGCAGACGACGACGTGGCCTGACCGCCAGCGTTCCGGGGGTCGAGCGTCATCGACTTGAGGAAGGTCAACTCGTCCACCGGAGACGGAGCCGGCGCCGGGGGTTCCTTGGACGCGGCGGCCGGGAACGGTATGGCCCGCGCCGGGCCCGATTCCCGTGGCTTGAGACCACCACGGGGGACGAATCGGGGCGCCTCGAGCGGTTCCGGTGCCGGGGCTGGCGCTGGGGCTTCGTGGTGGACCGGGGTCGGTTCATCCCGCACGAGCGCCACCGGCGGCGGCTCCGAGCGAGGCGCCGGCTCGGGCCGGACCGGTTCGGGCTCCCGACGCCGAACCGGGACCTGGGCCGGCAGAATCTGGGAGAGCACCTCTTCGAGACGGCCGATTTCGCCAGCCAGGCGATCGAGTTCTTCGTCCAGACCGCTGATCTTCCCGCCGCAGTCCTTCTCGACTCGATGCCACTCCTCGTCCGTGTACTCCCCGACGCTGTGCCGCAGTTCGGCTTCCGCCAGGGTTTCCTGCTCCTCGGTCCGGAGCCCTTCGTACTCCTCGGCCTGACCCCGAAGTCCCTGCAGGGTACTGCCGATGACGTCCGAGTGACTGCGGAGATTCTCCACCACCTGCGCCAAACGCGCCTGGTAGTCGGAGCGAACCCGGTCGCGCACCGACGGCGGGGTCTTGCTTCCTGCGGCTTCGAGCTTGTCCAACCAGCCGCTCAACTGCTGCCGCGACGCCAGGAGCGACTCGACTTCGCTCAAGTCCTGACGCTGATAATCGGTCATCCGGCCCTCACCCCCCGAGTCAAAGGATCCCACCAACCGTCACAAGATAAGGCGGAAGTCCTTTTCTGGAAACGCGTTGCAAACCTAGGCGTCAGATTTGTCGACACCTCGTTCGAACACGATCTTCCCGCCCACGGCGGTCAGCTCCGCCTGCCCTCTCAAGCTGGCGCCCAGAAACGGACTGTTCACGCTCTTGGAATGCAAATCCCCGGCCCGAACGGTCCACTGCCGGGTCGGATCAAAGAGCGTCAGGTCGGCCGGGGCTCCGACGGCCAGGGTCCCACCAGGCAACCGGAAAATCGCCGCCGGGGTGGTGCTCATTCTTGCAATCAGGTCCGGGAGGGTGAGGACCCCGGTTTCGACCAGCCCGGTGATCCCGAGGGCCAGCGACGTCTCGAGTCCGACGATCCCGTTCGGGGCATCGTCGAACTCGCGTTGCTTGGCGTCATAGTGGTGCGGGGCGTGATCGCTGGCGATGCAGTCGATGGTGCCGTCGGCGAGCCCGGCCCGGATCGCCGCGACGTCCTCCGGTTCCCGAAGCGGCGGGCGGGTCTTGGCGTTGGTGTCGTACCCCTCGCAGGCCGCGTGCGTCAGGGTGAAATGGTGGGGGGTCGCCTCCGCGGTGACTCGAAGACCCCGGTCCTTGGCGCGCCGCACCAGGTCGACCGCTACGCGGGTCGAGAGATGGCAGAGGTGAACATGCCCCCCGGTCAATTCAGCGAGGAGGATATCGCGCGCCACCATGATTTCCTCGGCGGCGGACGGAATGCCCTTGAGCCCGAGCCGGGTGGCGACGATCCCCTCGTGCATGACCCCGCCATGGGCCAGGGTCGGCTCTTCGCAGTGGTCGGCAACGGGGATGCCGAACACCTTGGCGTACTCGAGCGCGGTTCGCATCAACTGACTCGACGCGACCGGGCGACCATCGTCGCTGACCGCGACGGCCCCGGCCCCGACCATCTCCCCGAACTCGGCTAGCTGTTGCCCCTTCTGGCCAACCGAGATGCACCCAATCGGGAAGACGCGAGCCTTCCCCGCCCTGATCGCCTGGCGGAGGACGAAGCCGACGGCCGCCTGGTTGTCGATGACCGGATCAGTGTTCGGCATCGCGCAGATGGCGGTGAATCCGCCGGCGATCGCCGCGGTGGCGCCGGTGGCGATCGTCTCCATGTGCTCCTGGCCGGGTTCCCGGAGGTGGACATGGACATCGATCAAGCCGGGCGTCACCACCTTGCCAGTGCCGTCGATCCGGCGGACCCCGTCCGGCGCGGGCACGTTCCGCCCCACCGCCTCGATTTTCCCGTCGACCACCAACACGTCGGCGACGCCATCCGCCTGGCGGGACGGATCAATGACCCGGGCTCCGGCAATCAAAAACGGGGGCGTCATCGGTCGTCCGCCGGCTGACTCCGCCAGTCGGGCGAGCCGCCGGCGAGCAGATATAGCACCGCCATCCGGACCGCGACCCCGTTGGTAACCTGGGGCAGGATGACGCTGTGGGGCCCGTCGGCCACGTCGGAATCGATTTCGACGCCGCGGTTCATCGGGCCGGGGTGCATGATGACCAGGTCGCGAGGCGCCCGCTCCAGCCGTTCGCTGGTGACCCCGAAAATCCGGTTGTATTCCCGGAGCGAGGGGACGAATCCCCCCTCCATCCGTTCGAGCT
>CADEGB010000497.1 GCA_902826755.1 uncultured Gemmatimonadota bacterium | reverse complement strand
CGGAAGGTGGTGATGAAGGCGTAGGAGTTGTACAGGAGCGGGATGACCTGCTCGTAGCGGATCCCGTCGGGAAACGCCCGGCCGTAATACGCGGGTTTCGAAGGGTACGCGACGCCCGCCACCGGCACGCCGTGCTCGAGGATGGTCAGCGCCCCGTTGACCACGTCCACCAGGTACGGTGAGTCGCGGTTCAGCACCACTCGGACCCAGGTCCGCTTCATGCCGTGCGGCCCGCCTTGGAAGGTGATGTCTTCGGGCGCGGCGGTGCTCACCCCCTCACCCAGGTCGCCGTGGCTGGAGATGTTGTAGGAAAAGAGATAGTAGGCCTGGGTTCGACACCCGACGGCGGCCTCCATCGCGGCTTTGGTGAAGCGGATCCCCAGTCGGAGCAGGTCTTCCTTGAGGATCACTTCGTGGGGGACCCCCGGATACAGCTTGGCGTAGCGCTCGACCGTGGGAACCGTTGTCGCCGTAGTCGTCATGACCGACCTCGCCGTCGATGATGGCCGCCGGGTGCTCGCCAGCGGGAGTGGATGCCAGGGCTACTTGCGGCGAACGGACGACCCCTTGGGCCAGTAGACGAACTCCGGCTCGTAGCAGGTGCCCTCGAGGTCCGCCAGGCGGTCTCGAAGAAAGGTTTGGGCGTCGGCGATCCCGGCATTGTAGGCCGACGGCGCCAGTTCCTTGAGAAAAAAGTCGAGGATCAACGCGGCGCCAAGTTCGTCGGGTTCGCGGTCGAGGTGCTCGGCGCAAAACCGCTTGATCGACGCGAGGGCCTGCTTGCGCGCGTCAGGCGACAGGGTAACGGCCATTGGGGTCTCGGGAACGGGGTCGAAAGGGTCAGGGTGTGGTGCCGTCGAGCTGGCCGATGGTGGCCGTCGACGCCGGCCGAGTGGCCTGGAGACGGGTGGCGGCCTTCTCGACGGCCCGCATGGCCCGAAGCAGGTTCAGACCGAGGACCTTCTTGACGTCGTCGTCGGTCCAGCCGCGGCGGAGCAGCTCGGCGGTGAGGTGGGGATATCGGGACACGTCCTCGAGGCCGATCGGGTGCTGGGGCAGGCCGCCGTAGTCGGCGCCGATCCCGACGTGATCGATGCCGGCGACACGGCGGATGTGCTCGATGTGGTCCGCCACCTGGGCCAGGGTCGCGTCGTGGGTTCGGAACTCCTTGAGCCAGGCCCCGAAGGCGTCCGACGCCCGTTGCGGGTCGTTCGGAAACTGAGCCTTGAACTCGCGTTCCTTCTGGAGGACGTTGGCCGCGTCTCGGGCCGCCTCCGGGTCGAGGAACCCCGGAAAGAAGTTGACCATCACGACGCCGCCGTTGGTCGGGAGCCGGGCCAGGATGCTGTCGGGCACGTTGCGGACATGATCGGCCCGCGCCCGGGCCGACGAGTGGCTGAAGATGACCGGCGCTTCGGCCACCCGAAGCGCGTCCGCCATCGTGGCGTCCGAAACGTGCGACAGGTCCACCATCATGCCGAGTCGGTTCATTTCGCGGACCACCTCCTCGCCGAAGCGGGAGAGACCGCCGTGGCGGGCGGCATCGGTGGCGGCGTCGGCCCAGGGGGTGGTAGCGCTGTGGGTCAGGGTCAGATAACGGACACCGAGGGTATGGAACATCCGGAGCGTGGCGAGCGAGTTCTCGATCGCGTGGCCCCCTTCGATCCCGATCAGCGAGGCGATCCGGCCCTCCCGGTGGATCCGGACGATGTCGTCGGCGGTCGTGGCGAACGCCAGCGACGGCGACCGGGCCACCATCCGATGGATGACGTCGATCTCCTCGAGCGCGAACCGGGCGGCGCCCTGACTCATGAAGGACGACGGCACGTAGGCGGCCCAGAACTGCCCGCCGACCTGGCCGGCTTTGAGCCGAGGAATATCCGTGTCGAGGCTGGGAATTCCCCGATCGGGATCCATCGTGGCCAAGTTACCCTTGCCGTCCGACAGGATGCCGGAGGCGAGGTCGTTGTGGGTGTCGATCATCGGGACTTCGCGATGGAGCCGGCGGGCGCGGGTCAAGAGGGCCGCCAAATCGGGGCGCTGCGCGAGGCAGGGCGCTGGCGCGACGCCGGCCAAGAGCGCGAGTACGATGGGAAGGTGGCGCATTGGGAGCGTCCGGAGAGGAACGGCTCGAATGTAGGCTGGGCCGGGCAGCGATGCCATTGACCGCGGAGTCTGGGTCGCGAGGATCCCCAACCGCCTGGCCAATCCCGCGCGGCATCGGGTGCTATCTTCTCGGTCGAAGCAACCCTCGGTGAAGCAATGACGGGACCGGAACCAGCGTCCGACATCGTCCGGGTCGGGACGTTCGGAACGTTCTATCAGCGGTTCGACGAACTCCTCGCGGAGTCACCTCGCCTGGCGACGTATTTCATCCATTCGCGCCGGTGGCGGGAAAATCATGACGCCTCGATCAAGGCCTTTCTCCGTCGGGGTGGCACGCTCGAGGTTTTCCTGCCCGATCTCGAGCATCACGAGCTGATGTTTTCCCTGGTTCGCCACTTCGACGACGGCCCCCTGATTCCGAGTCTGGTGGCGGATGCCTACCGTTACTTCGGCCGGTTGGCGCGGGAGTTTTCCCAGCCGGCCGAGATCTGGCTCTTCAACAAGTACCCGACCTACTCGTTCTACCGCTTCGATCAGCGGGCGGTCATCGCGATGTACTCGAACGTGGCCGCCAAGAAGGAACTGCCAGCGTTCGAGGTGACGATGACGTCCTCCCTGGGGACGTTCCTGGCCGCCGATATGGCCGATCTCAAGAAGGAGTGCCGCCGGCGCGCGCCCAACGATCTCGATGAGATCATCCGCGCCGCGCCGGCCGGACCGACCTCCTGGGACCAGGATCTCTCCGACGAGTAACGGAGCCGCCCGGGGCCACGGCTAGTTCGTTCCTGACGCCGTGGCCTGGAGGAACCGGGAGCCTTCCCGACAGCGACTGCCGGTGGCGTCGCCGCCGACGGCGGTGATGGTCCAGTTGGTGGCCACGCTGGTGCCGGGCGCCCAGGTGTCGGACCACCCCGATATCGCCGAGAAGTCGGGCATCGTGAGCGTGGCCGTGGCGGCGGCG
>CADEGB010000496.1 GCA_902826755.1 uncultured Gemmatimonadota bacterium | reverse complement strand
TACTGCATGCCTAACGAGAACTACGTCTGGTTGCCGCGCACGTCGATCCTGACGTTCGAGGAACTCGACCGGATCGCCGGGGTGTTCGCGGGCCTGGGGGCCCGGAAGATCCGCCTCACCGGCGGCGAACCCCTGCTGCGTCATGATCTCGATCGGCTGGTTGCGTTGCTGGCGGCCCGCCCGGCCCT
Organism: uncultured Gemmatimonadota bacterium; assembly: GCA_902826755.1. Lineage (GTDB taxonomy): Bacteria > Gemmatimonadota > Gemmatimonadetes > Gemmatimonadales > GWC2-71-9 > SHZU01. The sequence continues at coordinate 2,883 of CADEGB010000496.1, read as the reverse complement.
GGCCGATCTGGCGCTGACCACCAACGGGATTCTCCTCGCCGAGCAGGCCGAGGCGCTCCGGCGGGCGGGGCTCTGCCGGGTGACCGTCAGCCTCGACACCCTCCGCCCGGACCGGCTCCGCGAGTTTGCCCGCAGCGACCGTCACGACGCGATCGTGGCCGGCCTCGATGCCGCCCGAACCGCGGGATTCGCGTCGGTCAAACTCAACAGCGTGATCATCCGGGGCTACAACGACGACGAGGTCGGATCGTTGCTCGAGTTTGCCCGGGGCCGTGGCGTCGAGCTGCGCTACATCGAGTACATGGACGTGGGTGGCGCCACCCGGTGGCGCCGAACCGACGTGGTGAGTCGCGCCGACCTCCTGGCCGCGGTGGAGCGGGACTTCGGCCCGGTGGTGCCGGAGCCGAGCCGGGGCGCCGCGCCGGCCGAGCGGTTCCGGCTGGCGGATGGGACCGTCTTCGGGATCATTGCCTCGACCACGGCGCCGTTCTGCGGCGATTGCGATCGCAGCCGGGTTACCGCCGACGGAACCTGGCTCCATTGCCTCTACGCGGATCGGGGCGTCGACCTCCGAGCGCCCCTCAGGGCCGGCGCGACGGACGAGGATCTGGCGGCGCTGATCGCGTCCGCCTGGTCCGCCCGGGCCGACCGGGGTGCCGAGGTCCGACTCGCGACGCCCGAGCGCGGGGTGCTTCATCCGATCGAACGGCTCCGGGCCGACCCGCGCCGTGAAATGCACACCCGGGGAGGATGACCGCGCCGCTCCATGGCTCTCCACATTGCCCTGATCGAACCGGAGATTCCCCCCAACACCGGCAACATCGCCCGGCTCTGCGCCGCGACCGATACCAGTCTCCATCTGATCGAACCACTCGGCTTCTCGATCAGTGACGCCGACGTGCGGCGCGCGGGGCTCGACTACTGGCCCGATGTGGACCTCTGGGTCCATCCCCATTGGGGCGCCTTTCGCACGGCCATCAGCCGGGAGCGCTGCCTCTACTTTTCCGCCAAGGCCACGACGCCGTACTGGAACGCTCCGTTCCGGGCCAACAGTTGTCTCGTGTTCGGGAACGAAACCGGGGGCATGCCGCTCAAGATCCTGGAGAAATATCCGGATCGCTGCTTTCGGATCCCGATGCCGGCGGGGCGGGTCCGGAGCCTCAACCTGGCCACCGCGGCGGGAATCGTCCTCTACGACGCGATCCGTCAGCTCAGTGGCGGGGCTCCAAGCAAGCCCGGCTCTCTTGGACTAACTCCTTCACAGGACTAGATTTCCGCCTGTCCGAGGCGAAGTGGCCCCGGAGAGGCCCGACTTCATTGAACTCCCTCATCGACCGATACCAGCCCTATGCTCAACAAGATCACCGTTGTCGGCGCCGGGAACGTGGGCGCCACCGCCGCCCAGCGGCTTGCCGAAAAGAACCTGGCCCGGACCGTCGTGATGGTCGACGTCGTCGAAGGCGTGCCGCAGGGCAAGGCCCTCGACCAGTGGCAGTCCGGCCCGGTGGAGGGGTATGACACCCGGATCTACGGGACCAACGACTACGAACTGGCCCGGGACTCGGAGATTTTCGTCGTCACGGCGGGCATCGCCCGGAAGCCGGGGATGAGCCGGGACGACCTGGTCAAGACCAACGCGGGCATCGTCAAGGCCGTCTGCGAGCAGATTGCCCGGGTGGCGCCCAAGTCGATCATCATCGTGGTGTCCAATCCGCTCGACGTGATGTGCTACGTCGCCATGAAGGCCAGCGGGTTCCCGCGCGAACGGGTCATCGGGATGGCCGGCGTGCTCGACACCGCCCGGTACCGGATGTTCCTGGCCGAGGCGATGGACGTCTCGGTGGAGGACATCCAGGCGATGGTGCTCGGCGGTCACGGCGACACGATGGTCCCGCTGGTGTCGTACACCACGGTTTCGGGGATTCCGGTCACCCAGCTGCTCGCCGCGGACAAACTGGCGCAGATCGTGACCCGGACCCGGAACGGTGGGGCCGAGATCGTTGCCCACCTCAAGACCGGCTCGGCCTATTACGCCCCGAGCGCCGCGGCGGTCCAGATGGTCGAGGCGATCGTGCTCGACAAGAAGCGGATTCTCCCGTGCGCCGCGTGGCTGACGGGCGAATACGGCCTCAAGGACGTCTACTGCGGCGTTCCCTGCAAGCTGGGCAAAGGCGGCCTCGAGCAGATTCTCGAAGTCACCCTGACCGACCAGGAAAAGAAGGATCTCTACGCGTCGGCGGAGGCGGTCCGGGCCATTCAGGCCGTCGTCGGGCTGTGACGGCCGCGCCGGCTGCCGCGGCGCCTTCTTCGAACTGGCTGGTCCGGTTCTACGGCTCGACGATCGGCCGGAAGATCGTGATGGCGCTGACCGGGATCGTCCTGGTCGGCTTCATCACGGTCCACATGGCCGGGAATCTGCTGGTCCATCAGGGTGCCGAGGCGATGAACGCCTACGCCGAGTTTCTGAAGAGCAAGGCGCCGTTGCTGTGGGGCACCCGGATCGTGGTCGGCTTGGCGGTCCTCGTCCACGCCCACGCGGCCATCACCCTGTCCCGCCGCGCGCAGACGGCTCGCCCCGCCCGATATGCCGGGCTCAAGGCGCAGGCGTCGAGCTGGTCCTCCCGGCTGATGCGGGCGGGTGGGGTCCTGCTGCTGGTCTTCCTCGTCTTCCACATTCTCCATTTCACGACCGGTACCGTGCTCCCGTCGCGGTTCATCGACGGCGAGGCGTACCAGAACGTGGTGCGGAGCTTCTCGATCGGGTGGGTGACCATCTTCTACGTCGTGGCGATGGCGGCGCTGGCGCTCCACCTGCACCATGGCGTCTGTAGCCTGTTCCAGACGCTCGGCGCCAATCATCCCCATTTCAACGGGGTCCGGAAG
>CADEGB010000495.1 GCA_902826755.1 uncultured Gemmatimonadota bacterium | reverse complement strand
AGAGCGGGAAACGGGACTCGAACCCGCGACCCCAACCTTGGCAAGGTTGTGCTCTACCAACTGAGCTATTCCCGCGTCTATTTCCGGCCCGATTTGCGGGAACCCATAGTAGTACCCGGGTTCCGGTTTAGCAACTCTGAATTCACCCGCGGCGCGACGATAAAGTGGAGGCGAGGGGGATCGAACCCCTGACCTCGTGAATGCCATTCACGCGCTCTCCCAACTGAGCTACGCCCCCGCTCTTGTGGCGGCCCGCCGGGTGCTTAAGTTGCAACGCGGCAAGCTAGCCGCCGAGTTTAGGCGTGTCAAGCGAAACTCGTGCCGTTTCTCCCGCATAACGACCGACGTCCATGGCGAAGAAGAGGCCCTCGAAGCGCACCCTCGGCGCGTCGTTCGGATCGACGGACGCGGAGCGCGACATCCTCGATCTCTACTTCCATGATGTCTCCCTTTCGGCGTTGCTGACCCCCGAGCAGGAAGTGGCCGTGGCCCGCCGGGTCCGCGCCGGCGATGACGCCGCGATGCAGGAACTGGTCACCCGCAATCTCCGGTTCGTCATCTCCGTCGCCAAGAAATATCAGAACCGTGGACTCCCGCTGGTCGACCTGATCGGCGAAGGCAACGTCGGCCTGATGATCGCCGCGCGGAAGTTCGATCCGGATCACGGGGTCAAGTTCATCTCCTACGCCGTCTGGTGGATCCGGCAGTCGATCCTGGCCGCCATCGCCAAGCATGGTCGGGTGGTGCGAGTCCCTCTCAACCGGACCGCCGACCTGTCCCGGATCATCAAGACGTCGGAGGCCCTCCGGCAATCGCGGGGTCGGGAGCCGACCGCCGAGGAAATTGCCGAGGTCCTGGATCTCTCGGTCGACATCGTGCGAAGCCTGGTGGCGCTCAACACCGCCGACGTCCGTCTCGACGCGCCCCTCTCGGCCGAGGGCGATCGGGCCACCCTGGAACGGTTTCTGGTCCACGGGCAGGGCGACGCCGAGGCCGAGGCCATCGACCAGTTTCTGGTGGAGGAAATCGCCGCGGCGTTAGGCAGGATCGCCCCGCGCGATGCCCGGGTCCTCCGGCTCTACTACGGACTCGACGGCGGGCGGGAACACACCCTGGAGGAGATCGGCGTCATCCTCGGCATCACCCGGGAGCGGGTCCGCCAGCTCCGGGACCGCGCCCTCAAGCGGCTCCGGGAGGGCGAAGCCGGGCGGGCATTGGCGAGCTACGCGGCGTGAGCGACCGGCTCAACCGGATCGGCGTCGCGCAGCTCGGCTTCATCCGGCGGACCGGCCGGTGGGCGGAAGACGCCTGGCGGGCGCTCGGGATGCCGCGGACCTGGGCGCCCCAGGTCATCCCCCAGATGCGACGCCTCGGTGTCGACTCGATCCCGATCGCGATTTTCCTGGCGGTGTTCACCGGGATCGTCCTCGCCCTGCTCGCTTCCTACATCTTTACCGGCGCCGTGCCGCTCTACTTCGTCGGCGCGCTGGTGGCCAAGACGATCATGATGGAGCTCGGCCCGGTGCTGACGGGCATGGCCCTCGCGGGTCGGGTCGGCGCGAACATCGCCGCCGAACTCGGCACCATGAAAGTCACCGAACAGGTCGACGCCCTCGAGACCCTGGCGGTCGACGTCCACGCCTATCTGGTGGTTCCCCGCACGATCGCCGCCACGGTGATGTTCCCGGTGATCACCGCCATGGCGATTGCCGTCGGGGTGGTGTCGGGCTGGATCACGGCCACCAACCTGCTCGACCTCTCGACCCAGGAGTTCTTCAAGGGGGTCCGCCAGTTCTATCAGTTCAAGGACGCCTGGTTCGGGCTGGTGAAGAGCGCCAGCTTCGGGTGCGCCATCGCGATCATGGGATCGCTCACCGGCCTCCGGACCCAGGGTGGCGCCGAAGGCGTCGGGCGGTCGACGACCAGGGCGGTGGTTCTCGGTTGCGAAGCGATCCTCGTGCTCGACGCCTTCTGGGCGCTCGTCCTGCTCTGAGCCGATGATCCGGTTTTCCGACGTCACCAAGTCGTTCGGGGCCAAGCGGGTCCTCGATCACTTCTCCCTCGAGATCCCGGATGGACAGACCACCGTGCTCCTCGGGTATTCGGGTACCGGCAAGAGTGTGGCCCTCAAGCATATCGTCGGGCTGCTCGAGCCGGACCAGGGCACCGTCGACGTCGACGGCCAGGTCGTCCACGAGCTGTCTCGGGACGACCTGGTCCGGCTCCGGTCGTCGATCGGTTACGTCTTCCAGTTCGCCGCGCTGTTCGATTCACTCTCGGTGTTCGACAACGTGGCCCTCGGACTCCGGCAGCAGCGCCGGGCCGAACCCGACGTCGCGGCCAGAGTGGCCGAGAGCCTCGAGCGGGTCGGCCTGGCCGACCAGGGCGACCGGTTCCCGAGCGAACTCTCCGGCGGCATGCGGAAACGGGTCGGGATCGCCCGGGCGATCGCGCTCGAGCCTCGCTACATTCTGTACGACGAGCCCACCACCGGGCTCGACCCGGTCACCTCGGCGGTCATCGACGAGTTGATGGTCCGCACCAAACGGGATCTCGGCGTCACCGGGGTCGTCGTGACGCACGACATGCGGAGCGCGTTCGCCGTCGCCGACCGGATCGCGATGCTCTATCAGGGCCGGGTTCACGCGGTCGGCACGGTCGACGAGATCCGTCGGACCGAGGACCCGGTGGTCCGCCAGTTCATCGAAGGTCGCCCATGAAGCGTCGGAACGAATTCCTCGTCGGCATCTCCGTCCTGATCGCGTTCGCGGTCGTCGTCGGTGGCGCGATCTGGCTTTCGGAAACCGATCTCGGCAACCCGGACGTGATCCACACCGCCCGGTTCCGGGAAATCGGCGGGCTCGGGGTCGGCGCCCCGGTGACCCTGCGGGGCGTCAAGGTCGGCCGGGTCAACGCCATCCGCCTGGCCGACAACGACTGGGTCGAAACCGACCTCAAGGTCCGCGTCGACGTGAATCTCCCGGCCAAGCCGGTGGCGATCGCGGCGTCGGGGAGTCTGTTCGGCGAGTGGCAGGTGACGGTGGTCGACCTCGAGGGAGCGCCCCAGGATCCC
>CADEGB010000494.1 GCA_902826755.1 uncultured Gemmatimonadota bacterium | reverse complement strand
ATTGACGGGGCGGGGTACCTCGCCAGGCCGGCGACGTCGGGCGGCCTCCCGGGCGGCGCGGACCGAATCGGCGCGGGACACGGAGTCGGCCGTTGCTTTCCGGACGCTGTCGGCCCGGGCCTGGGCCGTTCGGGCGCTGTCGCTCAGTGCCGTGTCGACGGGCGGTTTGCGGAACAGGGAATCGTAGATGGCCGAGGTGACCACGGTGTCGACCGGAAGGTCGGTCGAATCAGGGAGCAGGCGGACCCGGACGGAGTCGGGCGGGACCGTGAAGTAGGGATCGAGCTGCTGGTTGAACGTCACCGCCACGGAGAGGGAGTCGTTCGACGCGACGGTTTGGAGCCGAGCGGGGACGGTGTCGTGCTTGAAGGCCCAGATCTCACCAGTGCTGTCTCGCCCGACCCTGAGTCGGACGGTGTCGAACGATTCGCGACGATCGAGCCGGTTGTTGCCATTCTGATCGAGCACCCCCGCCACGAGGTACTCGCCCTCGGGGAGCGGACCGAACCGAAACCGGCCGGTGGAATCGGCCCTGGTTCGATAGGTGAGGCTGTCCTGTCCCTCGGCGGGCAGCAGCACGGCTTCGACCAGAGCGAGCGTCTGGGCCCGGCTGGTGCCCCAGTCGACAACTCGGCCGGTCAGGAACCGGTTTGGCAGCGGGGCGCCGGTGCTGAATGTGATGATTTGGCCCGAGGAGCTCCGATTGTTGCGGAGATCGGTGACCCCGGGGAGCAACTCGATCCGGTAGACCCGGTTCGGGCGCCAGCCTTCCCGCGGCTTGACCGCGATCCGACTCTTTTTCCAGGAGACTTTCGGCACCCGGTCGGTCGGTGAGAGCACGATGAGCTTCTCGAGGTCGCCGCTGCCGAGGCCGAAGTTCGGGGCATTGCCCTCGCTCACGATCTCGGCAAATCGGAACTCGGCGTCGTCATCGAATCCGGCGATGACCGCGGTCGATTCGGGCCAGGTGCCGATGAGTCGGGGGGCCGTCGCATCGGGTGGGCCCCCGGGAGGCTCGCCGATCTGGGCGCAGGCCACGAGGACCCCAAGGCCGATCGCCGCGAGGAGCCGGGTCAGTCGACGCACCCGAGCTGCGCCCGCTTGGCGGCCAGAACCTCGATCTGATCGCGCCAACCGGCCAGTTTCTCCCGCTCCCGTTGGACCACCTCGGCCGGCGCGCGGCTGACGAACTGCTCGTTGCCGAGCTTGGTCTCCTGGTTGGTGATGGCTTGGCGGAGCCGAGCGACCTCGGCGCCGAGGCGGGCGCACTCCTTGGCCACGTCCACAAGGTCGCCGAGGGGGACGGTCAGGCTGGTTCCATCGGGCAGCACGGCCGTGGCGGCGGCGCCGTCGTCGCTGCTCGTTTCGGAGACGGAGAGTTCGCTCAGCTTGGCCAGACGCTGCATGGTCGGCTTGAGCTGCCGGACCGCTGCCTGGACGGCGGCGCCGGGCCGACCAAGGTTGGCCCGAATGGATTGGCCGGGCTGGACGTTGTACTCGGCCCGGATCGAGCGGATGGCACCGACGATGTCCTGGGCTGCGCCGAACTCCTCGAGCGCTCGAGGATCCTCGGCCCGGACATCGGGCCGGGGCCACGGTGCCAGCATGATCGTGGCGGTGGCGTCACGGCCGGGAATCCGCTTCCAGAGGGTCTCGGTGATGAAGGGCATCACGGGATGGAGGAGGCGGAGCGCGACGTCGAACGTCTGGACCGCCACCGCCCGGGCCACGTCGCCGCCCGCCTGCTCGCCGTAGAGGCGGGGTTTGATGGCCTCGAGGTACCAGTCGGCGAGGTCGTTCCAGATGAACCGGTAGACCGCGTTGGCCGCCTCGTTGAGGCGAAGGCGTTCATAGGCGTCGGTTGCCTCACGGACGGTGGCCTCGCACCGGGCGATGATCCACCGGTCGGCCACCGAGAGCTCGTTGCGGTGGACGACGTCGGGAGCGCTTCCCGCGAGCGGGCGAACCGGCCCGTCCACGTTGGAGAGAATGAAACGGCCGACGTTCCAAACCTTGTTGGCGAAATTCCGGCCGGTGGCGAACGAACTCTCGAGGTCGTTCGGATCGAGAATCACGTCGGTGCCGACCGCGAGGCCCCCGATGACCGTGTACCGCAGCGCGTCGGCGCCGTAGCGTTCCACCACGTCGAGCGGGTCGATGCCGTTGCCGAGGGACTTCGACATCTTCCGATGCTGGGTGTCGCGGACGGTGCCGTGGAGATAGATGGTCGTGAACGGCACCGCTCCCATGAACTCGAGGCCGGACATGATCATCCGGGCCACCCAGAAGAACAGGATCTCCGGCGCCGTCACCAGGGCGTGGCCGGGATAGAAACGGCCGAGGTCCGGGGTCCGGTCGGGCCAGCCGAGGGAGCTGAACGGCACCAACTGGGAGGAGAACCAGGTATCGAGGACGTCTTCGTCCTGCTCCGCCGGGCCGCCGCAACCCGGGCACCGGGTCAGGTCCGTGCGGCTGACCGTGGTTTGGCCGCACGCGGGATTCCGGCAGTACCAGACCGGAATCCGGTGGCCCCACCAGATCTGCCGCGAGATGCACCAGTCCCGGATGTTCTCCATCCAGATGCCGTATTCGGTGCCGCGCCGCTCGGGGACGAACGTGAGGGTGCCGTCTCGGTAGGCCTCGAGCGAGGGCTTGGCGAGCGGCGCCATCTTCACGAACCACTGATCGGAGAGGCGTGGCTCGACGACGGTGTCACAGCGGTAGCAGTGACCGACCGCGTGGCGATGGGGTTCGACCCGGTCGAGGAGCCCCGCCGCCTCGAATTCCGCCACGACCCGGCGGCGGGCCTCGAACCGGTCGAGACCCTGGAACCGCTCCGGAGCCTGGTCGGACATCCGGGCGTCGGGGGTCATCACGTCGATGGCCGGGAGGTCGTGCCGCCGGGCGATTTCGAAATCGAGCGGGTCGTGGGCGGGGGTCAGCTTGACGGCGCCGGTCCCGAAGGCCTGGTCGACCGCGTTATCGGCCACGATCGGGACCAGGCGGTCCACGACGGGGAGCCGGATCATCCGGCCGATCAGGCCCCGATAGCGATCGTCCTCCGGGTGCACCGCG
>CADEGB010000493.1 GCA_902826755.1 uncultured Gemmatimonadota bacterium | reverse complement strand
GGAGTTGGGCGGCAAGAGTCCGAACATCGTGTTCGCCGATGCCGACTTGCCGAAGGCCGCGAAGGCCGCGGTGTCGGGCGGATTCGGCAACGCCGGCCAGAGTTGCCCGGCGCGCACCCGGGCGTTCGTCGAGGCGAGCGCGTGCGAGCCGTTCCTCGCGCCGTTCGCCCACGCCGCCGCGGAGCTCCGCCTCGGCCACCCGCTCCACCCCCGGACCAGGTCGGGCCCGCGCGGACCCGCCAGGGGCCCGGGTGGGTTGGAGTGCCTTGACCGTTTTGAGGGCGACGACCAGGAGTGCGATGATCGCCACCAGGCCGATCGCCGGCCGGGCAAACCGCTCCACCAGGCCGAGAATGTCGCGAGGCGGAGCGGCCGTCACCGTGTCGAGCGGGATCACCTCGAACGGCACCGCTCGGACCGTCAACCGATCGCCGCGGGCGCTGTCGTAGCCGACGGCGTTCCGGACGAGGGCGTCGACGCTCGCCAGTCGATCGGCGATCGGGGTTCGGCTGCCGGTGTCGGCCTGGATGGCCCGTTCGTCGAGAAGGACGGAGCTCGTCAAACGGGTCACGCCCCCACCGGACGACAGCATCTTTTCGAGACGACGGGAGTTCTGGTACGTGTTGTTGACGATCGTCTGCGCGCCGCCGCCTTCGGGGGTGGCCTCGGTTTCGCTCCGGCCCTCGGCCGCGAGCACCTGGCCGTCCGGATCGAACGACTCGATGGTCCGCTCGACCTGGTCGAAGTTGAGGTTGGCGCTGACCTGGACGCGGGGACGCCCGAGGCCCGCCACCGTCTCGAGCAGGCGCTCCGCCTTGCCGGCCAGATAGGTCTCGATCGACTGCTGCATCTCCATCCGCCGGCTGGCCCCACCAAGCAGGGACCCGTCGTCCGACGGCCCCGAGAGGAGCCGGCCGGTCTCGTCGGTGATCACCACGTTTTCTGGCGACAGGCGATCGACGCTGTTGCTGACCGTGGCGATGATCCCCTGGACCGCACCTGGGGCCAGGATCATGCCGGAGCGCATCCGAAGCCGGACGGCAGCCTTGGCGGGGCGATCGGTCCGTCGGAGGGCCGTGGGTTCCGGAATGGTGAGGTGGACGTCCGCCCGTTCGACCCCGGTGGTCCCGCTGATGCTGCGGGCCAGTTCGCCCTCGAGGGCCCGCTGGTAGTTCACCCGTTGCATGAAGTCGGTGACGCCCCAGTCGCTCTTGCCATCGAGGACTTCGTAGCCGCGATGCCCCCCGGCGGGGAGCTCCGATTTCGCGAGCAGGACCCGGGCCCGGGCATAGTCTTCCTTCGCGACCATCACGCTCGACCCATCGGCGCCGAGCTGGTTGCGGAGCCCCGCTTTGTCGAGGGCATCCGTCATCAGGGCCGCGTCGCCGAGGGGGACCCCGTTGTAGAGGACCACCCACGCCGGCTCCGAGGCCCACATCCCGACGCCGATGACGGCGGCGGCGATGATGGCGATCCCGCCGACCAGCATCGCCCGTCGGGACGACGGCATCCGTTGCACCGCCCCGCTCATCTGTTGCACCAGATCGTTCGCCATTAGACCTGCATGTTCATGATGGTGCGGTACGCATCAGACATCTTGTTACGGATCTCGACGAGGAGCTCGAGCGAAATCGCCGCCTCCTCGCTGGCCGCCATCACCTGGTGGAGTTCGACCGGCTCTCCTCGGAGGAACGCGTCGATCACGTTCTGGGCGTCGGTCTCGAGCCCGGACGTGTCGTTGAGCGCCCGCTTGAACAGGTCGCCGAAGGAGGGCCCCCCGTCCTGGAGGGGAATCCCCCCGTCGCCCCGTTCGAGCGGCGAGACGATTTGGGGCCGTGGTCCGATCGGCGCGGTCATGGTCAGGCCCTCACGTCGATCCGCTGACCGAGCACGGCCGGTGCGGCCGTGGCATCGGTTCGAGTGCCCCGCCGTCCGTAGGTCAGTGGGCCCATTGCTTCGAGTTCGGCGAAGTAGCGGCGTTCATCGGCCGACAGGGTCGCCGCGAGGTCGGCGGCGGCGGGTGGTCGTGGCTCGGGTCGGGGCGCCGGGGCCCGCGGGCCACCGAGGTCGGGAGTCGATCCAAGTCCGTCGATACGCATGGGTCAGCCGGGTCCGGTCAGATGTCGATGGCGCGGCGGAGCATCTGCTTCGCCGTCTGGAAGGCCGACAGGTTGGCCTCGTGGAGCCGCCGAGCGAGCATCAGGTCCACGAGTTCGGTATTCATGTCGACGTTCGGGTAGAACACGTTGCCGGCCTCGTCGGCGTCGGGATGGGCCGGGTCGCGGACCAGGCGGCCGTCGCGGCCGTCCTGAACCACCCGCACGCCGAGTTCGCCGGTCCGCGGATCGCGGGTCGCGACGGCCACCTGGCGGCGGTAGGGCCCACCCTCGGCGGTCCGGGTCGTCTCCGCGTTGCTGATGTTCTCGGCGATGATGTCGAGGAACTTCTGTTGCGTGGCCATCCCCTGCGCGCTGGTGGCCAGCGAGCGGAGGAACCCGCGGACGGGCCGCGGCGTGGTCGGGAACTCTGGAATGTTAGGCATTCTTGCCGATCGCCGTCCGGAGCCGCTGATAGGTTTCCCGGAGCAGCTGGGCGTCCGCTTCGTAGCGGAGTTGAGTGTCCGCCAAGGAGGCCATTTCCCGCTGGAGATCCGCCTCGGCCTGATTGGCTTTGGCCATGGCCGCCTGGCTGGCCTCGGTGAAACCGGACGTGGTACTGGCCGCGAGGGCGTCCGCCACCCGGCGGCCGATCCCGCGCTGGGTGGCGCTCGCCTCCTCCAGGCCGCCACGAAGGCGGTTGGACAAGGTGGTCGTGCCGAAGAGTCCACGAATCATGGTTGCCGCTCTCGCTCGAAGTCGGTGGAGGCCGAGCCCCCTTCGGGCAAGCGGCATACCCCGCCGCCACGGCGATCGGTGCAACCGGTCGACGTGCTGGAACTCGTTGGATTGTCAGCGATTACCCCGGCGGACTGCCGCTGGCGGGTGCCGCCAGGTCCGGGTTGAGAGCGGAAGGGGAGGAAGAAACGGCCGGCAGCAGTTGCCGCCGGCGGTCGTCAGGACGGGGTGGGGGCTTTCGG
>CADEGB010000492.1 GCA_902826755.1 uncultured Gemmatimonadota bacterium | reverse complement strand
CCGATGCGGATCGGTACTTTTTGAGCTTCGGCCGCACGGACGACCTCGCGAACGCGGTCGATCGAACCAATATTGCCTGGATTAATTCGCAGTTTGTCGATGCCTGCGTCCAACGCTTTCAGAGCGAGTTTGTAATGGAAATGGATGTCCGCGACGATCGGCACAGTCGTCCGTTTGCGAATTTCGTACATCGCGGCGGCCGCGTCGTCATCAGGCACGGCGATGCGGACGATCTCACATCCTGCTTCGACCATCTCATCGATCTGCCGCAGCGTTCCGTCGACGTCGGTCGTGTCCGTTTTGGTCATCGATTGCACCGCGACCGGCGCTCCGCCGCCAATCTGCACGTCTCGGACCATCACCGCTTTTGAAGCTCGCTTCATACAGGATTTTTGACACCAAGGACACAGAGAGCACGGAGATTTACTTTCTGCTCAACCTCGGCGTCCTCTGAGCCCTCTGTGTTAACCTTCTTAGAAAAACTTCGAAATATCCAAAAACAGCGTGAACACCATCAGCAGCAGTATGACCGCCAATCCGGCAAGCTGTATTTTCTCTTTAATCGCAATCGAAAGCGTCTTGCCGAACCACGACATTACTTTTTCGATGCCTAGCACCATTGTCTGCCCACCGTCGAGCAGCGGTATCGGATATGGATCGGAGGCAACAGCGCGGGCACCGACAAGAGCCTCGTCGGTCGGGTCCAGGTTTGGATCGGTGTCCGGGCGGGGGTGGACTGGGACGAGCTTAGCCCGAAGCTGAAGCACCCCGAGCGATGACCGCGTGATCGCGAACCCGCGCCGAGTCGGAGTCAGCAACGTCCGCCGCGAACCTCGACGACCGAGGGCTCCGATCGCAACCATCTCCTACTTGACGGGCCGCGACGCCCCCGACCGATCCACGAACACCACCCCATCGAACTCGAGCGGAAACACCACGCTCAGATCAAACCCATAGTCGTACGCCGCGTACCCGATCGACCGGACCGGCCTCGGCCTCCAAAGCCACCCCTCCCCCGCCCGCCCCTCGGCCGAGCGCACGTCGACCACCCACCCGACCGCCCCCCGCGGTCGAGGCTGCCGGTGCAACACCGCTTCCAAGCTCCCGGCAGGCCCCTCAGTGGCCCGCGCCACGATCATCCGATAGTCGCTGAGCGACCGGGTACCGCTGTATTCACCCGCATAGGTCAGAAGGCTGAAGGCCCGATAGTCATGCCGATACGTGTGCTTCAGATGCGCCCCCATCTGCGCGCCCCCGTTGAAGCTCCGCGCCCGATCGCCGCCGTGGCTCACGTGGACGTCGTGCGCCCAGACCACCGTGGCCCGCCCCCGCACCAGCGTCCGGAGGGCCCAGTCGAGATTGGCCGCCATCAAGCTGTCCCGATCGGGCGAGTTGAGCGTGACGTTGACCAGCGCCGCCTGGCGGACGAGGTTGGCCGACTGGACCGCCCACTCGACCGAGGTCGAGTCCCCGCTCGAACGGGCCGAGGCCAGCCACCCGGCCCGACGACCCGCGAAATCAGCCGTCAACTCGACGGCCGCCGCGTGCCATCGCGCTCGGACCGAGTCGGGCACCTGGGGCGTGGCCCATGACGGTTGACGCCGATATTCGCCCAGGGCCGCCTCGAGGCGTGGCAACAGCGCCGGATCGACTCGGCCAAGGAAGGCCCGAAGCGTGTCGACCGGCGTCTGATGGTCCTGCATGTCGTAGCCGACGAAACGAACCGGTGCGGAGGAGTGGCTCGCGTTGTACCCGCGGACCCACTCGATCAGGGCCCGCATCTCCTCGGTGTTCCACACCGCGAACAACGGCCGCATCGCATCGGCCACCGTCCCGGAGCCGCCGGTCACGTAGGCGTTGGTCCGCTCGACCGCCAGCTGGTTGGCCTCGATCGCAAAAACGGAAAATCCCTTGCGGGTAACCAGGTACTCGAGGATCCGGTGCTTGACCTGGAAGAACTCGCGGGTGCCGTGGGTGGATTCGCCGAGCCCCACCAGCCGGGCCGGGCCGATGATCTCGGCGATCCGGCGGAGGTCGGGCGCGTCGGCGGCCGCAGCCGTCGGCGCGGTCGCCACGAGTGGGGTGGACCGCCGGCTCAGCTCGGCCCGCTCGGTGGTCGTGAGCGCCGGGATCGAGGACGGCAACTCGGAGATCGGCTTCCCATCGAGCGTCAGGGTCATCGGGCCGAACCAGGCCGTCCCCCGCCCCTCGACGCCAACGGCCAAATAGATCGAGTGGGCGGAACTCCCGCGGGGCACCCGGATCGTCAGCCGGTGGCGGCTCCATCCCACCGAGCCCCCCGCTCCGGACACCACCGCGGAATCGGCGGCGCCCACCTGTCGGTCGAGCCACTCCTCCAGCTGAACGACCGCGCGTCCCGAAAGGCCCGCGGTCCGGATCCACGCGGTCAGCGTTAGTTCCCGCCCCTTGGCAAACGCCGCGGGAACCTGAACGGTCAACGAACGGCGCGGGGTATCAGCGCCGCTATCGGCCGCCACGATCCGGAGCGTCCGGCGGCCACGGAGGTGAACCTCCGGATCGAGCGCAAACCTCGCGGCCGGTCCAGCGGCAAAAGCCGACCACCCAGCGCTCCAACCCCAGGGAAGGATCGAATCCGCCACCGAAGACCGGGCAAAGTCGAGATTGAGCGGCCGCTGCGCCGCACCCCGGGTGGACCACGGCAAGGAGACCGCGAGGGCCAACATCAGTCGGGTGATCAAGTCCGCCTCACGTGTTCAGGGGTTCCCCATCCTCGCTCATGTCCACCTCAGGGAGATTTCGCCGCCATGTCTCCGGAAACACCGCGACATCTTCACCATCGCCTCCGGGGGACTCGTGCGCACGCTCCGCAGCTCCATCCTCATTGCTCTGGCCGCCGGGCCACTCGCCGCGCAGCAACAGATCGAGATTCAGGCCACTGCCGACACCCGTGTTCAAGGCGGCTCCGCCACGGTCAACTTCGGGGGTGACATCACCCTGTGGCTCGGCAACCCCGACAAAACGATTTTCCTCTACTTCGATCTCAGCGCCATTCCCGCCGGCGCCCGCGTCACCGAGGCCGACCTGGTGCTCACGTTCGCCG
>CADEGB010000491.1 GCA_902826755.1 uncultured Gemmatimonadota bacterium | reverse complement strand
GAGTTTTCCATCCAGAAGAAGGCGATATCGGACTGCTCGGCGGTCCGTTCCGACACCGCTCCACCCAGGCGGCGAATCTCAGCCAGATCTCGGGCGTAGTGCTGAGTCAGAACTGCCCGGGCCGGGTCGGCCCGGCGATAGGGCGGGGCCGCGCGAAACGACCGGGCGTTTGGAATCACGAAGGTGCGAACCGAGCCCCAAAGCGGCGAGTCCGCCAGGCCCGTCAGATGGTCCGGATCGAACGCGAACGGTGGCGTGGGTCGGTAGGCCCCCGGCAACCCGTCGCTCGTATAGGGAGTGAGCCCCAATCCGGCCGACCCATCGTTCGCGCGCTTGGCAAGCATCGCGCCTCCGGCAGCCTGGCCCAGGGCTACCCCGGCGGATTTCGCCTCGCCTTCGGGGATCGTGGCCAGGAAGTCGAGGTACGTCTGCTGCACGAAGGCCTGCGGGGCCGGGTTCGGGAACACCGGGTCGTTGGCGATGCCGGTGGTGATGGCGAACAGCACCGTGTGAGCGGCCGTTGCGACTGCGGCGGCGGCCGACACCGGTCCGGTGGTTCGCCCGAAGTAGGCGTATCCCGCGTAACGGCGGTCGATGGCGTTCAGCGCGTCATGCATGGCGCCGTTCGTCATCGCGTAGAACAGCGCTTCGGGGGTTGGCGGGAGTGGGGCGGGGATCGTCATGCGGGCCACCGCGTCGGTCGCGGCTTGATTCCAATAGAGGACGGCTTCCCGGGCGGAGTCGCGACGGGTGCCGCCCTCCCGGTGGAGTTCAGGAGTGATGGGCTGCTCGGTGGGAACCGAGCAAGCAGTTGCTCCGACAGCGGCGACCAGAAGGATCGATCGTTTCCAGGACATGGGGCCTCGGCAGGTTGGGTTTGGTTCGACGCCGCCATCCTAAGGGCCGGACGTCTTCCGAACGCCCCCTCACCGTCATTTGGCCAAATTGGTGGGTGAGTCCTCCGTGTTTTGGCGAGGGGAGGCCGGCTCACGTCTGGGATACGGGCCCCGGACGACGAAGGGCACCCCGGTCGGGCCGGGCTCGGCCTCAGTAGAGGAAGCGGGCCCCGAGTTGGAGGCGCCATCGAGAGAGATCGACGGCCACCGCGTGCCGATTCGGCAAGGCGTCGAGCAACCGATACCTCGGCCGGTTGGCTGCGGCGTCCCAACCGGCTACCGCCAGAAGGTCGGCCTGCTCGCGGGCCGTCGTCTCCCGGACCAGACCCCAATCCCGATCGAGGATGGCCAAGGCATTGAAGGCCTCGAGGCCGACCTCGAGGCGTTGGCTTCCGAGCGGGAGACCCCGAGCGAGCCTAAGGTCCACCGTGCGCACCGAGGGATTGCGACAGGAGTTGCGGGTCATAACCCGGCCCCGTTGCCGTTGAAGGCACGGTTCGGCGGCGATGAACCGATCGAGCTCCGGATACCGGGCCGGATCGGCCAGACTCACGTCGGCGGCGTTACGAGGGACGAACAGGAGATCGTTCCCCGCCGCGCCATCGGCATTGGCATCGCCGGTCGCCACGTAGGCGTAGGGGGTGCCCGATCGGGCCCGGACGAACACCGAACCGGTGATGCCGAAGCCAATCGGAGCAGAGGCGATCACCACGAAGTTGTGGGGCACGTCGCGGGCCGAGCGGGAGAGCCGTCGGTCGGCGATGGTCCCGTCGACTGGGGCATTTTGAAGGAGAAGGGGGCCGGTGAACCCGGCCAGGCTCATCAGATCCTCGGTCCGGGACCAGGTGTAGCTCATCTGAACCAGCCCGCCCGACGGCCACTGCTTCGCGACGGATACCGTAGCTGACGTTGCCCGGTCGGCGGAACGGTTCCCGAACTCGTATACCGGGCCGAACCCGGCTGCCACGACCCGGGTTGGCACCGCGGCGGAGGTGATGGGGTTGATCGTGCCGTACATCAGCCGGCCCTCAGTGTTCTTGGAACCCGGGACCAAGTTTCGGTCGGTCACATAGAGTTGGTTGCGGGTCCTGGTATGGACCACATCGATTGACGCGGTGAACCCGCGACCGGCATCATGGTCGACACCGATGACGTACTTGATGGCCTGCGGCATTCGGAAGGCGGGCGTAAACGTGTTGATGGTGGCAACCGGGGGAGGGGGTCCCGAACCGAGACATCGCGACGGCAGTCGGGCGATGTCGGTCACCGGAGCCGGAACGGTGGGGCCGGTGCAGACCAGCAGGGCTTGCTCCTGCCCGGTGTTGACGTACGCCGAGGTCAGCCACGCCAACGGCGGTCGGCCCACAAAGCCCCCGGCCCCGGCGCGGAGGAGCGTCCGACGAGCGCCACCGAGCTCGTAGGACAGCCCGACTCGGGGTGACAACACTACGTTGCCCGACGGGAACGTTCCGGTATCGACACCTAACGCCGTACTGTCAGCCAAGGCGTTGTTCCGGAGCGGCGCCTCGAAGAAGGGGACATCGGCCCTGAGGCCCGCGGTGATGGCCAGGCGCGACGACGCCTGCCACCGGTCCTGGATGTAACCGCCTAACTGGGTCACGCCGTAGTCGGCCACGGGCCCCCCCGGACGCAATGGAAGGGCTACTTCATACCGGTTGGCCTCCCGGCGCTCCAACGCATCGACGCTTCTGAAGGTCCAGACGCCCCAGGATCCCGAGAAAAAGGTGTCGTAGATCCGAATCCGTTGGTTCTGGGTTCCCACGGTGAATTGGTGGGCCCCGTGGCTCCAGCTCAGGTTGTCGGTCAGTTCGATGACCCGTTGATCGGTTTCGGTGCCTTGGGCGCCCTTCACCGAGCCAGCGGCGAGGTACCGGTCCGGGCTTCCTTGAACCAGGAACAGGGGGACGCGGAGCGTCGACTCGCGGGACTCGTCGACGGATTGGACGCTGGCGACCAACTCATTGGAGACCAGACCGAACGCGCTGACGGCCCGAAGGCGGGTGGTGTTGGCTCGGACCCGGATCGCAAAGCCGCTGTTCGAGAGTTGCCAACCGTCGCCGTTCTGCCGGGTGATTTGAGTCCGGCTGAGATCGTCGACCGAGGCATCGACCCAATTGTGCGACAACTCGAGCCGGTGACTCGGCGTTGGTTGCCACGACAGCTTGGCGAACAGATTCCGGTCGGGTTGTGA
>CADEGB010000490.1 GCA_902826755.1 uncultured Gemmatimonadota bacterium | reverse complement strand
CCTGATCGCCAACCAACCGGCCCCGGACTCGGTTGCCCGCGGGGGCCGGAAGGCACATCACTTGAGCTGAGGCGGCTCCGACCGGCAAGCCGAGGCTACCGGCCTCCTGGGGCCTTTACCCGGCCTGCCAGAAAACCCGCCAACCCCGATGGTTCCCGCGCCAGCGCCTCGATCTCGCGGATTTCGAGCGGGATCGACCTGCTGACCCACTCCCGTCCGGTGGGCGTCACGATGATGTCGTCTTCGAAGGCCGCGTGCGGGCCGTCGGGCGGGAAGACACCCTGTTCGATTGAGAGCGCCATTCCGGCTTCCAGCGGACGGTCGTAGTCGCCCTCGTCGTGCACCTCCATCCCAATGAAGTGTCCGATCCCGTAGCGATAGTAACGATCGTACCCGCCCGCGTCCCGCAACATCCGTTCGGCGATGCGATGGAGTTGCCACCAGGTCACCCCGGGGCGAATCGAGTCGATGACGGTCTTTTGAACCCGGAGCGCGATCTCGTAGATCCGGCGCTGCTCCGGCGTCAGGGTCCCGTCCACCGCGACGTTGCGTTGGATGTCGGCCGAAAAGAAGTTGAATTCGGCACCGGTGTCGGTGTGGACCATGTCGCCAGGCTCGAGCCGAGCCCCCGTCGAACGGGACTGGTACAGGATGAACCCCTCGGGAATCTCGGCCCGCTTGGCCGGCCCACCCGGCGGGTAGCGGCGGACTTCGGTGGGAAAGCCAAGATCCGCCCCATGGAACCGATAGACGAAATCGATGATCTCCATGATCTCGCTTTCGTTCCGACCTGCCTTGGCAGCACGGAAACCCTCCTTGATGCCCTCCCCGGTTATCCACACCGCTCGACGAAGACTCGCGAGGGCAAGCGCGTCATGGAACATCCGGATCGGGTCCAGGACATCGGCGGCGTCTCGAAGCGCGATCTCGGGCGAAAACCGACGGATCTTTTCGAAAGCCTCGAGCCGCTCCGGTTCCGGCCGGCCGAGGCGAAAGAACCGCGGGTAGTTGACGTGAAGCGGCTTGACCCGGTTGCCCCACCGCCGCGCGATGGCCCGCGGGAGCGGCCACCGCCGTTGCTGGGTGATCCGCCAGTCGCGGATGTCGGTCATGGCCAAAGACAAGTCTTGTTCGAGCCGGGAGAATGGCCGGACTTCGTCGATCCCGCTCGACCGGCGGATCTCATCGAGGTCCTCGGCCGATGAGTACAGCACCACCCAATCGGGCTCGTCCCCGGAGGCCGGGACCAGCATCAGGGCTGACTCGACGCTGGCCAGACCGGCCAGGCCCGTTAAGTAAATGAAGTCGTGATTGTCGCTGGCGGGGACCTGGAACTCGAGGCGACGGGGTTGGGTCCACTCGACCGAGTGGATCAGCATCACCCCGTCGGGGATCGACCGGAGGACCCGCTCCCGGCGACGGGCAAACACCTCCCGGATCAGGGTCGAGTCAGGACGCCCGAAGTCGATCTGCCGCGAGAGGGAGTCCTCCCACCCAAATCGGTATCCGGCCGGTGGGGCTGGCTCCCGCCCGCCGACGGCTCCGGCCAGGATCGACGAGCCGATAACGACGAAGAACGGGCCGAGGAAGCGGCGCATGGGCTGGGAGTCTCGGATGGGGGCCCCCGAGCTTACCCGCGCCCCGGGGGCGGAGCAAGCCGGTCACCGGGGCCGGGCGATGCTCAACTTCTTCATCCGGGCCTCGAGGGTCGTCGGCTTGAGGTGGAGTGCCTCGGCGGCCCCACCTGCCCCACTCACCTTCCAGCGGCATCGTTCGAGCGTGCGGACGATGTGGTCCCGCTCCATCGCCTCGAGCGTCTGCGATCCCACGGTCGGAACGACGACTGGTTGATACTGCCCCGTCGCCCACTCACCCAGCTGCAGGGTCGACCCGGTGGTCACGATCACCGACCGCTCGACCACGTTGGCGAGTTCCCGGATGTTCCCGGGCCACGGGTAGCTTCCGAACGCCTCGAGCACCCCCGGTGGAACGACGTCGATCCGTTTGCCGAGACGGCTGGCCGCCCGCGCCGCGAAGTGACGCACCAGCGCGGGGAGATCCTCCCGTCGCTCCCGCAACGGCGGGGTCCGGATCGGAAACACGTTGAGGCGATAGTAGAGATCCTGGCGGAACGTGCCGGCCCGGACGGCTGCTGGGAGGTCCCGGTGGGTGGCGGCTATGACCCGCACGTCCACTCGGATCGGGTCGGTCCCCCCAACTCGAAACAACTCACCTTCCTGAAGCACTCGCAACAGCCTCACCTGGAGGTCGAGCGAGAGATCCCCAATCTCGTCGAGGAACAACGTTCCGCCATCCGCCACTTCGAAACGGCCCACCTTCCGGTCGCCGGCGCCGGTGAACGCACCCTTCTCGTGGCCGAACAGCTCGGTCTCGATCAGCGTTGGCGACAGCGCGCCACAGTTGACCGCCACCAGCGGCCGTCCAGCCCGCCCGCTTCGTTCATGAATGGCGCGAGCCACCAGCTCCTTGCCGGTGCCCGTTTCGCCCGTGATCATGACGGTGGCATCGGTGGCCGCGACCTGGCCCACCTTCTCGAGGACCCGGGCAATCGCGGCCCCGGACCCGACGATCGTGTGGTCCCGCTCGGCAGCGGCTCCAGGGTCCTCGGGAACGACGGGCGGGGTCAAATCGACCATTGCTCCCCAGACCCCGGTAATCTCGGCCCCTTCCGTTACCCCTAGCAGGGAAACCTCGAACGAACGGGCCCGCTCGCCTTTTCGGACGATCCGCAGTTCGGCCGACTCGAGCCGCAGGCCGTTCCGCACGAAGCGGATCCCGGCATCGCCTCGTTGCAGCACGGCCCCTGCGCGAAGGCGCCCAAGCGGCACCCCGGTCAAATCGGCCACCGACCTGCCCTCCAACGTCGCCAGCGCGGGGTTGGCGTAGACGACCTCGGCCCGCTCGAGCAACTCCGCGATCAGGATGGCAGGGTCAGCGGTCCGCGGCAATCGCGCCATTGCCAGTCGGAAAATGCCGACGGGCACCAGGTCGAGCAGTGGCTCGACCTGGGTTGGCGAAACGGCGGAACTGAGGGGCAGCGTGGCAATCATGGGTCCGGCTCGGGCGTCCGGGCGATCCGGTATAACGC
>CADEGB010000489.1 GCA_902826755.1 uncultured Gemmatimonadota bacterium | reverse complement strand
GATGGCATCACGTACGTCACCGCGCACGAGGTCGGCCACCAATGGTGGGCCCACAAGGTAATCGGCGCGGAAATGCAAGGGCAGACCGTCCTGTCCGAAACGCTGGCCCAGTACTCGGCGTTGATGGTCATGGAACGGATGTACGGCCTCCCGGAGATTCGCCGATTCCTGCAAAGCTCGCTTGACGGGTATCTCCGTGGCCGTGGGTCGGATCGGATCGGCGAGGTGCCGCTGGCGCGGGTCGAGAACCAGGCCCATATCCGGTACCAGAAGGGAGGCCTGGTGATGTACCTCCTCCGTGACGTGCTGGGGGAGGAAACGGTCAATCGCGCGTTGCGGTCGCTGCTGAAGGACTACGCCTTCAAGGGTCCTCCCTACCCGACCTCACGTGATCTGATTCAACGGCTCCGCGCCGAGGCCGGCCCGGACCACGAACAGCTCATCACCGACCTGTTCGAGCGGATCACCCTCTACGACCTCAAAGTCACCGGCAGCCGCGCGACCCCCGGGCCCGACGGCAAGTGGACCGTGGCGATCGACATCGAGGCCCGGAAGCTGTACGCCGACGAGAAAGGGGTCGAGACGGAGGCGCCCCTCGACGAGGCCCTCGACGTCGGGGTCTTCACGAGCGAGCCCGGCAAGCGGGGCTTCTCGGCCGAGGGGATTCTGTCGCTGGCGCGGCAGCGGATTCAAAGCGGCGCGCACACGATCACGGTGGTGGTCGATCGCCAGCCGCGGTTCGTCGGTGTCGATCCGTACAACAAGTACGTGGACCGCAATTCCGACGATAATGTCGCGGCCGTGTCGGCCGATCAGAGGATGCCGTCGAAATAGAGGTCGAACCGCCAGCCCTTGTCCCCGCGGAAGCGACGCGACAGGTCGAGCCGAACCAGGCCGTCGAGGATGCTCCCCCCGATGCCGCCGCCGATCAGGGGCTTCCCGGTCGAGAAGGCGCTTCGGGGGCCAGCCCAGCCGACGTCGCTGAACACGGAGATCCGCGCGGCCGGAAAGCTGTTGGCCACCTCGAGCCGGCCGCTCCAGAACGCTTCGCCGGACAGGGCACCGCCGTCGTAGCCGCGGAGGGTAGCCGGTCCGCCCAGAAAGAACCGGCTTTGGATCGGGACGGTACCGGCCGAGGTGCCGGCTGACACGGTGAGACCCGCCGCAAGGGGACCTTCGGGTGTCACCAGGCCGCGGAGCGTGACGGCTCCCCGCTGGAACTCGAAGTCACCAACGCCAGCCTCCGCGGAGGTCTCGAGACCGAGGCTGAAGGACCGCGACAGCGGCGCCTCGCCCCGCCAGTCGACCGCCAGACCAAACTGATCCGTCCCGGCTGCCACGATGTTCGGACGATAATCGGCGCTACTCCCTAACAGGTGCGGGATCGAGAAGTCCGTTTCGACCCTGGCCGCCCGCTGGCGCTCGCCGTAGGCCCGGATCGTGAACCGGCCTGACTCGGAGCTCCTGGTCAGTTCCGCTCCCGTGGCCCGGAAGTACTGTCCGTCATCCCGGTGAGCCATCAGGCCGAAGAAGCTGTTGACGACTCCGAACGGCTTGGTGTCGGGATTCGCGGCCGCCAGCCGGCGATACCCCCGCAACCGCAACGGTCCCCCACCCCAGGTCGTCAGGACCCCACCTTCGGCGTTGAGCCACCCGTCCGCCACGCCGATTCGGCTGCTCCCTTCCAGACTGAGCCGGCCGAAGTCCGCCTTGGCCTTGATCCCGAGCGAGAGGGCCTCGACTCGGTTGAAGCGGGCCCGCTCCAGCAGCGAGCCGACCCCGCGTGGCAACTCGACCCGGGTTGCCCACGGCCGGCTCGGAAGGCGCTGGATGAAGTCCGCCATCCCCTTGAGCTCGGCCTCCGAGATCATGTCGCCCATCTTGAGGATCGGCTCCCCCAGATCGGGACTCGAGAGCAGGCTCAGAGTGTCGTCGGGAACCTCGACCGCCAGCACCGAGTCGTCCGATTGGCGCCGAGTGCAGCGACCGATCCGCACCCGGACCGTACGCCGGTCCTCCCTGGTCCGCATCGAGTCGTCCGACGTTGCCTGGTCGATGCACTCGTCGATGACCTTCCGGATGCTGTCGGCCACCGCCTTTCGGCGCACCGAGTCGAGGGGAGTGCCATCCTCCGCGCGATCGTTCCGGCGGGTGGTACCGGCCGGTCGGAACGTGCTCGCCGGGTCCGGTGGGGTGCCACCCTCCACTTCGTAGTCCGAATACACCCGCTCCATCAGGATCGGCATCCCGAACCACGAGCCCATCGAGCCCTTGGCTTCGATGGCCGCATACCGGAGCATCCACCAGCGGTTCTCGTAGAGGCCGTACTCGAGCGTGACGAACTTGACCTCGCCGATCGGGTTGACCCACCCAGGCGTGTCTTTCCGGTCCTCGTCGTCCGCGTCCCGCTGAAACTCGAAGGGCCTCGCCGGGCGGAACACCGCCCGGACCAACCCATACGTGTCGGCATCGAACCAGAGCGAGCCGGACATCAGGCGCCAGTCGGATCGACGGGGCGCCACCTTGAGTTCGACCAGCCGAATCCGCTTCCCGGTCGGAAGCGCGATGATCGTCGAATCGCCCGCCGCGAACTTGTAGTCGCGTTCCCCCCCATCCCGCAGCGGATACACGAACCCATCATCGTCGTCGTCGATCCCGACCACGCGGAGGTAGTCCTCCGCCGGATTCACCACCAGCCAACGGACCGAGGACTCGAGGTCGACCGGCACCTCGTCCGCACGCTTGACGACCGGGATGGCCTCCCGCGCGCCGAGTACCTTGATCCGGCTCGGCGCGTCGCGCTTCCATTCGATCTGGGCGGCGAGTTCCTGCCGAAACAGCATCCGGTCTCGCGAGGCTGCCCGAATCCCGACCCCGAGCCGCTGGGTCACTTTGGCGGTGTAGGCAGTGACCAACCGCTCGTTCCGCTCCCGGGCAGCGCGCGCGCTGGTGACGAGCTGGGCCGTCCGTTGGTCGGCGTAGGCATCGGCCGGGACCCGGAGGGTGTCCTGCGGCGAGCCGGCGAAAGCGAGGAGAGCAAGTGCGAGCATGGGGCCGGGGGAAGGGAGAGACCACCCTCTACGCGAAGGAGCAGCCTTCGGTTTCGGAATGGAACATTAACGAACCTCGAAGATACCCATCA
>CADEGB010000488.1 GCA_902826755.1 uncultured Gemmatimonadota bacterium | reverse complement strand
CCACCCATCGTGCCTCCCCGAATCAACCCGCGCCACCCCACCACCGCCGGCCGGCTCCCGTTGCAGGGCCGGGCCGAGTGCGCCCTACGCTTCCTCCCGCCGATACGGGAACAGGCCGCGCTGGAAGAAGTACAACAGTCGGTCGATCCCGTAGGCCAGGACCCCGATGATGACCAGAATGAGGATGATGTGCTCGGTCAGCCCCCGCCGCTGGCTGGTGCTGAGCAGATATCCGAGCCCGTGCTTGGCGTTGATCAGCTCCGCCAGCATGATGTACCCGAAGGCGAGCCCGAACAGGTTGCGGAGCGAGTTGTAGACGTCCGGCAGGGCCAGCGGCACCAGGACCTTGCGGATGACCTGCGAGGGCGTGGCGCCCAGGGTCTGCGCGGTATCGACGTACCGGTCGGCCACGCCGACGACGGCGCTGACCGTGTCGGAAAACACGAACGGCAGACAGGCAATGAAGATGAACATCACCTTCTGGGTTTCGCCGATCCCGAACCAGAGGATCGTGAGCGGAATCAGCGCCGCGATCGGCACGTTCCGCCCGAAGAGGGCCAGGGGCGCGGCGGCCGCATCGATGACGCGCCAGGAGCCCGCCGCCACTCCAAAGGGCACTCCGACCAGCACGGCCAGGCCGAACCCGAGCACCACCCGCCACAACGTGGCGGCCACGCTCTGGAGCAGCGCCCGCTCCGAGATCAGGGATCCGATACTTCGGACCACCTCGAGCGGACTGGGCAGCACCACCGGCGACACCATCCGGGTTTCGGGGCTGTCACCCGCCGTCACCACGGCCCAGACCGCGATCAGGACGGCCACCGCCCCCGCCCCGATCAGCTTGCCGGTAAGCGGTGACGGTGGGAGCCGGAGCGTCAGGAGCGGCTGACGGTCGCGCTCGGCCATCCGCTACTGCGCCTCGGCCGGATACACCTTCACTTCGACGCGCCGGTTCTTGGCGTGATTGCCGGGGTCACTCCCGTCCGCCGGCCGGTCCCATCCCTTTCCGGCCGTCAGGAACTGATTCGGCTGGAGCGAGGTGAACTTCCGGACCAGAGCCTCCTTGACCGCGTTGGCGCGGTTGAGGGACAGTTCCTGGACCAGCGACGCCGGCACGGTGCCTTTCATCGAGCCGTCGGTGTGACCCTCGATCACGATCCGGGCCGCCCCGTATTGACCCGAGAGCTTGCCGACCTCTTCGACCACGGCGTCGACGTTCGGGTCGTACAGCTCGGACTTCTCCTTCCCGTCGACCGTCTTGACGATCATTTTCTTGAGGTCCCACGAGTTCGGGTAGAAGTGGATCACCACCGTCTTGGTGAGGATCTCTTCGCTTTCGCCCTGGACCTGCGCCGCCGTGGTCGGCGCGAACTGGACCTGATACTCGTTCTTCTGGGCCGCGTACTTCGGCTCCGCCTCGAGCTTCTTGACCACCGTGAAGTCCATCACCTGGTCGAACGGAGTCGGAGTCCCGACCGCGCCGACCTTGCGATAGAGATAGTACGCCGTATTCCAGAGCCGCTCGAAGTTGGCCGGGTTGTTCTGGTTGAGGAAGAAATCCTTGTTCTCGGCAAAATTCGTCGAGTGGGCGTCGGCCAGCATGGCGAGGGCGTCGGTTTCCGGAATCGAGTACCCAGTGGCCATCAGCTTGGCCACGGCCTGTTTAGCCGCCTGGTCCTTGAGTCCCTCCATCCCGTCGAAGATCCCCCGCACCAGGCCTTCGATCACGTCCGGGTTGTCCTTGGCGAAGTCGGCGCGGGCAAACCAGACGTCGGCGATGAGTTTGTTGGCCGTGGCGGTGGTGACGAGGAGTTTGTTGCCCTTGACCTTCGACAGGTTGTAGATGTCGGGCGCCCAGCTCACCACCGCGGCGATCGACTTGTCGGCGTTGAAGGCGGCGGCCGCCTGGAACGCATCCTGGGTGTACTTGAACTCCACGTCGCCGGGCTGCAGCCCGCCATTGATGAGGGCGTTGAGCGCGAAGAACTGCGACGGGGAATTCTGCGCGAGCACGATCGACTTGCCCCGGAGATCCGCCACCGACCGGATGTTCTCCCGAACCACGATCCCGTCGCCGCCGTTGGAGAAGTCGACCTGCTGGAACACCCGCGGCATGGTCCGCGAGTCCTTCTTGAGGCCCTCGAGGAACAGCGGGATCATGTCGAGGGTGGCCCAGCCGATGTGGATGTCGCCGGCGGCGTAAGCGTCCCGCATGGCCACCGGGTCGTCGATCAACACCAGTTCGAGCTTGAAGTCCTTCCCACCCGGCGCCTTCCACACCTTGCCGGCCTTGAGCCCGTTGTTGGCGGAGATCACCGGCGCCCAGCCCGCCCAGACGTTGAGCGCCATCCGGACGGTTCGATCGGCCATCGGCTTGTAGTTGGAGACGCCCTTGACCTCGGGCAGCCGCTGGGCCGGGACGTAGTTGTACTCCTTGACCGTGGTGATCCCCTGCTCGTCCGGGGCCTCGACCTCGTTGTCGGCCACCTGCTCGGTCCCACCGCTGCCGCCGGACCCGCCGAGCACGCGATCAAGCGCCCCAAACCGGTAGAGGCCCAGGACGACCAGGGCCACGACCACCATGAACACGGCCCCGAAAAACGCCGGCCGCGGCCGTCCTCCCGTACCTTCAGCCATCGTTCGGCTCCTCTGAATAGACCCGTTGACCTACGCGGTGCCCTTTTCCGTTGCTTTGTCGCCGACGGCCGGCCCGAGGTTCTTGGCCGTGTCGGCGAGCGGCGTCGTTTCCGGCGCCCGGATACCCAGCTCGACTTCGAACTTCCTCAGCGCGTCCTCGGCCATGGATTTTTCGACTCGCTCTTCCGCCTCGACCTCAGCCACGCCCCGGGAGGAAAGATCGGCCGAGACGCGGACCGCGGCCCGGTTCTGGTCGATCTTCCGCTGGATCACGTCCTCGATCTGCCCGAAGTCCGTGGTAACGTTGAAGTCGAGCGCCTCCGCCAACTTGGCGATTTCGGCTTCCGCCGCGCTCATCTTGAGGTCGGCGTCGTACTTCTGGATCTTTTCCCGCACGGCCAGCAGGTTCTTGTGGGCGTGCTGGATCTTCTTGAGGTTGTTCTCGTAGGCCTGCTCGTGCATGCCGAGCTGTTCCTGGTTGGCGGCCAATTCCTTCTTGGCCTTCTCCAGTTCCA
>CADEGB010000487.1:1654-3178 GCA_902826755.1 uncultured Gemmatimonadota bacterium | reverse complement strand
GGGCGTGGAGGACCTGGCGTCCTGTCCGCCAAGTGGTCATCAGGACGAAGATCACGAACACGATCAGCAGCGGCAGCCAGCCGCCATGGGGGATCTTGGTCAGGTTGGAGGCGAGGAACGTGCCCTCCACCAACAGGAGCAGGCCGCCGAACAGTCCGATCCGCCAGCGACCCCATCCGAAGCGCTTGCCCGCCACCGCGCAGAACAGCAGCGTGGTGGTCATCATCGTCATCGTCACCGCCACCCCGTAGGTGCCGGCGAGATTCTCCGCATCGCGGAAGGTGAGAACCAGCACCACGCAGGCGACCATCAACGCCCAGTTGATCCCGGGCATGTAGATCTGGCCGACCTCCGACCGCGAGGTATGGAGGATCTTGAGCCGGGGCACGTAGCCTAGCTGCAACGCCTGCTGAGTCAGCGAGAACGACCCGGAGATGAGCGCTTGCGAGGCGGTGATCGCGGCCGCGGTGGCGATAGCCGTCATCGGGTACAGGAACCAGCTCGGCACCAGCCCGTAGAACGGGCTCCGGATCGCGTCGGGGCTGGTCAACAGCAGCGCACCCTGCCCGAAGTAGTTGAGCACCAGCGCAGGGAGCACGAGACAGAGCCAGGCCACCCGGATCGGGCGTTTGCCAAAATGCCCCATGTCGGCGTAGAGGGCCTCCCCGCCGGTGACGACCAGGACGACGGCCGCCAGGACGATGAACGCGGCCCCGGGATCTCTGACGAACATCATGACCGCGTGGGTCGGACTGAGCGCCTGAAGCACGGACGGGTCGAGGAGAATCCCCTTGACCCCGAAAATCGCGATGCAAAGGAACCAAATCGAAGTCACGGGCCCGAAAACCGCCCCGACCGAGGCGGTGCCACGGCTCTGCATGGCGAAGAGGCCGACGATGATGACGACGCTGATCCAGACGACCCACGGCGCCAGCGTCGGCGTCGCCACGGCAAGGCCATCGACGGCGCTCAGAACCGAAATCGCGGGAGTGATGATCCCGTCGCCATACAGCATCGTGGATCCGAAGATCCCGATCGACACCAGGAGCCACTTCCCGGCCGTCTTGATCTCCCCCGGCTTGACGAGCGCCAACAGCGCCAGCACCCCGCCCTCACCCCGGTTATCCGCCCGGAGCATGTTGACCAGGTACTTGAACGAAATCAGGAAGTTGAGGCTCCAGAAGATCAGCGACAGCACGCCAAGAACGTTCTCCGGCGTGAGCGGAACGCCGTGCGGGCCGGCGAAGCACTCCTTCAGGGCATATAGGGGACTCGTGCCGATGTCACCGAAGACCACGCCGAGGGCAGCCAAGGCGAGTCCGGCCAGCTGCTTGCCCCGGGGACCGGGCCGGGGCCCGTCGGATTGGTTGCCCTCCGAAGCGTTCACGCCGACGCCCGCTCCCGCCGCCACTCCATCACGGAGAGGCCGAAGATCACGGCGATGATGACTGCCGAGGCGACGCACCACCGGCAGATGGCGTGAATCACGAAGAACTCGAGGTACTTGAGGTAGGCGGTGAAGAG
>CADEGB010000487.1:0-1644 GCA_902826755.1 uncultured Gemmatimonadota bacterium | reverse complement strand
CACCAGGGGATGGGCCACGACCGGCAAGGCCAGGCCCCCGAACCGCGCAAGGAGCGCGGCCATGGAAAGGCCGAGGATCAGGAGATAGCCGAGAACGCCGATCAGGGCCACCTCGACGCCGAGGAACCGGCTCTGGGGCGAAAGCTGCACCGTCTCGCACCCGCCGGTCCCGCACGCGATCGTGCCGATCATCCCCAGCTTGAAGAGCCAGAGGTAGATCGAGATGAACAGCCCGGCCAACGCGAGCACCGCGATGGCCAACCGACGGTTCATGGCGCCGGCTTCGGTACCATCGACCGGACCAGCGAAGCCAGACTGTCCGAGGAGAACACCCCGGGATAGAGCCGCCCGCCGATCAGGAACGTCGGGGTCGAGCCGACCCCCAGCTTGCCACCCTCCTGAACGCTGGCTTCGATCCGACCGGCGTATTTGGCCGAACTCATGCACGCGTCGTAGGCACCGAGCTCGACCCCGGCCTGCTTGGCCAGGTCGCGGAAGAAGTCGGAACTGGACCGGAGTGACGACCAGGCGGCCTGATTGTCGTAGATGGCCCGATGGACTTCCCAGTACTTGCCCTGATCGTTGGCGCAGGCCGCGGCATGAGCCGCCACCCGGGCATGAGGATGCTGCGGCAGCGGGAAATCCCGGTACCGCCACCGCACCAACCCGGAATCGATCAATTGCCGCTTGATGACGTCGAACTGGAGAATCTCGAAGCTGCCGCACGCCGGGCACTGGTAGTCGGCGTACTCACTGATCTCGACCGGCGCGGAGTCGGACCCGAGGAGATACCCCCGAAAGCCCGCCGTGTCGGCCGCGAGCACCGTCACGTTGGCCGGAATGCTCACGTCCTTCGGCCGCATCACCAGGAAGGCGATGACCGCGATGCCGACGACCGCGAGGCCGGCGATGACCAGGAAATTCCGATTGGTGCTCGGCGGCGGCGCCGAGCCCTTCTTCTTCGGATTGTTCGGGGGCGTTACTCGGGCGGCCGACGCCATGGATCCTCATCCTCGTTGGGATTCAAGAACTCGGGTGGTTCCGATGCTTCGTCCACGATCCGCCGATTCTCGGCGACCTCGGGCGTATCGTAGGTGCAGCGCACTTCGTAGTGGAACAGCTCCGACCGAAGCGAGCCCATCCGCTCCTGCAACTCGGCCGCGGACGCGAGCAACTCACCGCGTTCGTCCAGATCCTGAATGCGCTCCGCCAGCTCGCGCAGCATTGCCTGAAGCCGCCGAATCCGATCCTGGCCGTAAATCTCGTCGTGCTCACCCATGAAGGGCCCGGAATCGTGGTTGGTCCGACCGGGGCAATCTAATGGGGACCCCCTCCGGGCCAGCAGATCCCCTCCCTTGGCTCCGGGGCCTCCCCAAGTGTATATTCTGCCGTCTCTTATCCACAGCACCCGGGCAAGAGATGGGCGCAGAACGCGTCCTCGATGCCCCCAGCTCCTTATAGGAAGGTCAATGGCCAGACCCAAGAAACCCTTCAGCAAGAGTCCCTCAGTGCCGTCCGTTCTCGACCAAGCCCGCGATGAGCTCTTCAGCCACATCCTTCGATGCGGCGTCATCGAGGCCGAGCCGGATCAGCAGAAGGACTGGATGGACGACACCATGCAGTACGTCGCCGAGCGGTATCCAG
>CADEGB010000486.1 GCA_902826755.1 uncultured Gemmatimonadota bacterium | reverse complement strand
GGCGGCCCCTGGGCTCGGAACCACCCGGCCTGGACGTTGTCACCATTGAGGTAAACGACCGCGCTCCGCGCCAACTGGTCGCGATGCCGCCGGGTCCAGTCGATCGAGCCCTGGAGTCCCAACTCCTCGCCATCCCACGCGATGAACTTGAGGGTTCGGGCGGGGCGCCACCCCTCCGCGCGGAGCGAGGCCAGCGACCGAATGGCTTCGTCGAGCGCCACCAACCCGGACACCGGGTCATCGGCTCCCGGTCCACCGATGGCGTCGTGATGATTGCCGAAGAGGATCCATTGATCGCCCGAACGGGCCCCAGACATCGTCCCGACGACGTTGTAGAGCCACCGCCGGGACCAGTCGCTCCGGGTCCGGATCCGGACCTGCGCGGGGCCGCCGGGTCCGAGCCGGTAGGTCACGGGATGGGCGCCGCGCCAAGCGAGCGGTGCCACCGGTCCGGCCAGGTGGCGGAGCATCGGGAGGGCATCGGCGGCGGAAATCGGTACGACGGGAATCCGGGGTCGGGCTCGGCCGTTCTCCGCGTTGGTGGGGAGGCCGTCAGGCTCGAACTGCTCGTATCCCAGCACGGACGCGGAGCGGATTCCGGTCTCGGGGCGGCGGGCGCCGTGGGGGTAGGGATCGCCGGTGAAGAACCCCTCGTCGCGGGGGTCGTGGTACATCAGGCACGCGACTGCCCCGCGCTCGGCGGCCAGAAGCCACTTGGGGGATGGCATCCCCCCGTCGCGCACCAGCACGATCTTACCCCGAACGCTGATGCCGAGCGAGTCGAGGACCCGGAAGTCGTCCTGGAACCCGTAGTTCACGTAGACCACCTCGGCGGTCACCTCGCCGTCGGGCGAGAACCCGCTGAAGGCGGGAAGATGGCCGGGCAGCGCCGTGTCGGGATCGTCGTCGAGCGGCGGCTCGAGCAACGTGGCCACGTGCCGCGCCGGCGCCACCAGCTCGACTTCGGGATCGACGGGGATCGGAATGACGGCCTGGAAGGAGTCGACCTCGACCGCGAGTCCGTATCCGCGCCACCGCGCGGCCAGTTGCATCGCGATGGCACGGGAGGCGGGGGTTCCGGCCAGATGGGGCCCGCGGGTAAGCCGGCGCATCAACGCATCGAGGCTGTCCCGGTTGGGAATCCGTCCCGCCCGGGCTTCCCGCGCCAACTGGGCCGCCACCATCGATGCCGGGAATCCGCGGATCGGTGCCTGGGCGCGCCCGGCGTCGACACCGGTGGCGGTGAGCGCCAGGAGAATCCCGAAACACGCGGGGCGGCGGGCGGCGGAACCGCGGAAGTTCATACGAGGCAACCGGTCGGCTTGACTCTCGAACTACGGACCAGAGGCTGGCGGGTACCAACGACGGGGCGGGTCCGGCCCGAGGCCGGCACGCCCCCCGGGGGTGCTAGGCGGGCGGCATCTCGCCGTACTTGCGGCCCGTGTTCCACAGGGTCCGGACCCCGCGGCTGATGATGGCCGGCAGCACCGACATGTGACCTTCGTCGGGGAAGAAGTGGCTGGTGACCTTCAAGCTCGGGTAACGACGCAGGGCAAACAGGCCCGAGAACCGACAGACCCCGCTCGCGATGCCGCCGCCCTCGAGAATCGGGCTCGACATCTCCTCGCTGCCGGCCGCCAGAAAAACGCGCGCGTCGAGGTCCGCGTGTTGCTCGGCAAATCGTTCCTCCATCCGGTACAACTCGTCGTTGCACTGGGCGGTGGCCGGGCTGCCGATGACGTAGCGTTTGAAGGGAGACCGCTCCGACAGCAAAGCGAAGAGGGCAAAGGTGCCACCCGACGAATCGCCGATGAGCCCCGGTGAGGTCAGGTCAGCCCGATACTGGCGGCCCACCAACGGCAGCAGTTCGTCGCGGAGCAGGTCGAGAAAGCGCGGCGCGCCGCCGAACCACTGGCGGTCTATGCCAGCCATGGCAAGGAGAGCCTTGGTGACGCCGGCAAAGGGACCGCTTGGCTCCGATTGGTCGGTGGGCGTGAAGTCATGGGAACGCCGCTTGCCCAAGGCCTCGAACCCCTCGGACCACGGGCACCCGACGCCGACGACGATCGTTTCCTCCGCCTCCCCGCCGAGCGCGAGGAGACGGCTGATGTCCACTGCCATCCCGAAACAGAGGCTGGCGTCGAGCACGACCACCACCGGAAAGCGGCGGTCGGGCGCGGCATGGTAGCCAAAAGGCAGGGCCACCGAAATCTCGTACCGGCGGCCGAGCGTCGCCGAGTCGAGATCGAACGACTCGGATTGGAAGAGCGTACATGGCCTGCTCGCGACGCCGGCACCGGTCACGGAGATACCCATGGAGATCGGCTTACTTGCGAGCCTTCCACGCAGCCAGCAGCTTGGCCTCCGCCTCCATCTGCGCGGCCATCGATGCCGTCGGCGTCGCGAGCGCGGGAGGATGCCGAAGCCCTGAACCCATCGCGTTCCGCCGTTCGTCCGGCAGGCCGTTCCACCAGGTCAGGGTGTCGCGAGCCGTCTCCTCGAACGGGCGATACGTCAACCCAGCCGCCACCGAGCGGGCGTTGCTGACCGTATGGAGTTGGGCGTAGGGCCCGGTTGGCGCGTTCCAGATCGGGAACATGGCCTTCTGCTGCTCGAGCCAGGCCGCGACGACCCAGGTAAAGGTGGCGTTGGAGGCCGTCGCCGCCTTGAGGCGGTCGAGCACTTCGCCCATCGGCATCGGCTTGGCCGGGCCCACGGCGTTGAAGACCCCGGTGGTGCCCCGCTCGATCAGGTGGACGACGAACTGAGCCAGATCCCGCGCGTCGATGATCTCCATCGGATACGTCGCTTCGCCGGGCGCCAGCACCTCGCCACCGGCGGCCACCCGGACCGGCCAATAGGTCCAGCGGTCGGTGCCGTCGCCGGGGCCTCCGATGTACCCGGGCCGGACGACGATGGCGCCGGTCGGGAACGCCTCCTGGACCGCCTGTTCACAGAGCACCTTGAGCGGGCCGTAGGTCTCCCCGGTAATCTGCTCGACCGTCGGGTCTTTCAAGGTTCCGCCGGGGGCATCCTCAGTCATGCCTGGTTGTTCGAAACTGGCGTAGGCCGAGACCGACGAGATGAACAGGTACTGCTTGGCGGCGGCCTTGAGCAGACCGGCCGAATCGCGAACGTGCCGAGGGACGTACCCAGACGTATCGATGACGGCGTCCCATTGCTTGCCCTTGAGCGCGTC
>CADEGB010000485.1 GCA_902826755.1 uncultured Gemmatimonadota bacterium | reverse complement strand
GCCACCAGGTCCCTGTGCTCGGCGTGTGCCGCGGCGCGCAGCTCATCAACGTCGCCGAGGGCGGCTCGCTCTGGCAGGACCTGGCGACGCTCCGTGACGGATCCAAGGTTCATCGAAGCCAGGAGCTCTACGACGGGCTCTCCCACGACGTCTCCGTGGTCGAGGGCACCGAGCTGTTCGAGCTCTTCGGCGACGACACCCACCACGTCAACTCGGTCCACCACCAGGGCCTCAAGGCGGTCCCCGACCACCTGCGCGTCATCGCGACCTCGCCCGACGGCGTCGCGGAGGCCATCGAGCGCGCCAGCAAACACGGCGTGGCGCTCCTCGCGGAGAAGGTCGAGACCCACGAGGAACGCGTCGAGGCGGAGCAAGCCGGGTTCGAGTTCTTCCAGGGGTATTACTTCTGCCGACCCGAGATGCTCAAGAACCGGGCACCCAGTCCCACCAAGACCAACTACCTGCGCCTGCTCCGCGAAGTGGGCCAGCAGGAAGTCGAGTTCGAACGGGTCGAAGCGATCATCCGTCAAGAACTGGCGTTCTCGGTTCGGCTTCTCCGGTACCTCAACTCCGCCGGCTTCGGCTGGCGCTATCAGGTCGATACGCTGAACCACGCCCTCCGCCTCCTCGGCGTCAAGCAGCTTCGCAAGTGGGTTTCCGCCGTGGCGACCGTGGGGCTGGCGGAAGGGAAACCCGAGGAGCTGGTCACCACGGCCCTGTTCCGGGCCCGGCTGGCCGAACTGCTCGCCGATCCGGTGGGACTCAACCAGGCGGACCTGCAGCTGTTTTTCGGCGGTCTCCTGTCGGTGATGGATGCGGTGATGGACCAGCCGCTCGAGAAGGTGGTCGACTCGATGGGGGTCTCGCCCGAACTCGCCGCCGGCCTGCTGCGGCGAGAGCCCCCGTTCGGGCCAGTGCTCGATCTAGTGGTGGCTCAGGAACGTGGGGACTTCGCCCAGATGGAGTCGCTGGCATCGCGCCTCGGCGCGCCGGCCGAGCGGGTTCAGGAGGCGTACCGAGCGGCCTCGAACTGGGCTTCGGCGCTGGCCACGGCGGCGTGAGCGCCCACCTCGGGCGGGCCTAGAAGGGCCGCTCGAGGGACTGGCTCTGCGGGGTCATCAGTTCGGCGCCGGTTTCGGTGATCACCATGTCGTCCTCGAGCCGCACCCCGAACTCACCGGGGAGGTAGATCCCCGGCTCGTCGCTGAAGGTCATCCCCGGTTCGAGTGGGAGCGGGTTGTCCTTCACGAGGTAGGGCCACTCGTGCCCATCCATGCCCATCCCATGACCGACGCGATGGGTGAAATAGCGGTAGCCGGGACCGTAGCCGGCGGCCTCGATGACCCGGCGTGCCGCGGCATCGACCGACCCGGCGGGAACCCCTGGTTTGGCCGCCGCGAGCGCCGCCGACTGGGCCGCCAGCTCGATGTCGAACACCTTCTTCATTTTGTCCCCGGCCCGACCGAGCACGAAGGTCCGGGAAATGTCGGACTGGTAGCCGCCAACCGAGCAGCCGCCATCGATCAGGAGAATGCTACCCTCTCGAATCGTCTGCGGCGCCACGGACCCATGCGGCAACGCCGAGTAGGCTCCCACCTGCACCCCCGCCCCACCCGAGAACCCCAGCCGCTCGTGGGCCAGCCGGACCAGTCCGGCGAACTCCCCCTGGGTCATCCCATCCTTGAGTGAGCGATAGGCCGCCTCGTAGGCCCGGAGGGTCACCCGGGCCGCCAGGCGCATCAACGCCAGCTCCGCTGGCGACTTGGTCATCCGGCACCCGGCCGTGACCGGCGTGGCGCTCGCAAAGCGGGCGGATGGAAGGGCCGAGGCGATCCCGTCGCTGAAGACGAACCGGACCGTTTCCTCGAATCCGATTGTCGCCGTCGCGAGACCACGGGCCTTCAGCGCCCGGGCCGCCAGCGCATAGGGGCTTTCGTGCTCGTCCCAGGTCAGGACCGCCGTTTCCCTGCCTAACGGTCCTGTCTCGGCCTGCTCCATGGCCCGGTCCCGCTCGAAGGCCGGGCAGACGATGAGGGGCGTCCCGGTGACCGGGACGATCACCGCCAGCAGCCGCTCGCTCAACCCCCACTCGATGTTGGCGAAATAGCGGAGCGAGGTGCCCCCGGTCAGCACCAGCGCGCCCATGCGGTTGGCGCCCAGGAGTCGACGCGCCTTCTCCAAGCGGGCCAGCCGCTCGGGCGTCCCGATCGACACCTTCTGGCCCCGCATGGAACTCAACGCGGCGATCGCGGGCGGCATTGGCCCGGGGGTTTGCGGCGGCAACACCGGGATCTCCAGTTCCGGCGACCACCCGGTTGCCAGGCCGAAACCGGAGGTCATCCCGGACATGGACCCCAGAAAACGACGGCGGCTGGTCATCGGCTTTCCCCTACGAGGGTTGACAGAACCTCACATGGACCGGAAAATGGCACATAGTTCGCTTCTTCGACAGTCGAATTCTTCGACGGTGCATCGGTGCAAACCTTGTCGCGGGGTCTCCACATTCGTCGCAAGTTCGCGCTGCCTCGGCGCTGGCTGTCGCTGGCGCTGGTGGCTTTCGGCGGCTGTTCGTCCCTGGCCCCGTCCGAGCCCGACCTCCCCGTTGGGGCCGTCCGACTGGAAGCCGGGGGGCAGTTTCGGGCCTGGTTTTCACGGACCCAGGCGTGCAGCGGCTTGGTGGGCGACTACGATGAGATTCAATGGTTTGTGGTGCCGGACGTGGAGACCTTCTCGACGGCTGCCGGGCCCAAAGTCGGGATGTGGGAGAAGTCGGGACGGATCGCTCGGATCATCATCGCCGGCCGCTACGCCAACCACGAGATGGTGGTCCGACACGAGATGTTGCACCATCTCCTCGACCGTGAGGGACATCCGGCTCAGTACTTCGTGGACCGGTGCCAATTGACCTGGGAAACCTGGCAATCGAGCGCCGCTGACCACTAATCGGCCACGCGGTCCCGCCGGGCCGCGGCCACACTGTGGCGCGGCCGCGGCGCCCCCAGCTTCACGGTTTGACGATCCCGACCATCCGCACGACCTCGAAGTCGCTCCCCCGCAGCGCCTTCAGCGTATTGAGTTCGCCGTCATTCCACCGCGAGTCCGCCACCCCGCTGACGAACCAGGCACTGCCGTTGTCGGCCACGATCATCCCGTACTTCTTGAGCGCCCGGAGAATGACCTGAACCCCCGCCGGGTAGCTCGCGATGTT
>CADEGB010000484.1 GCA_902826755.1 uncultured Gemmatimonadota bacterium | reverse complement strand
CCGGTCGCGCCCCGCGCCCGGCAGCGGCAGGTCGGCCGGGCCGAGGTTCCTGGTTCGCACCACCGGCGTCCCGTCCAGCGTCCAGACCTCGGCGAAACGGGCCAGAATCGCGTCATGACCGGCCCCACCGCCGAGAAACACTTCGTCATGGAAATGCACCCGCTCGTCGGGTGAGTCCGCGGTCGCCGCGGCCTCGATCTGGGCCAGCCGGAGCACGGTTCCGTCCAGTCGGCGGTAGAGAAACGTCCGGAGCGTGACGTAGCCGACGATCGACGCCGCCAGGAGCAGGAGCGAGACCGTCAGCCCGATTCGCGCGGCCAGGCGGCGGCGAAACGACCTCGACCGGATCATGTCGAATCCGCGGCAGCCAGGCGGAACCCAACCCCCTTGACGGCGGCCACCAGCCGGGACCGCCCGCCCGATTCCAGCTTCTTCCGCAGGTTGGCGACGTGCACGTCGATGAGACTGGTGCCGGGGTCGAAGCTCATGCCCCAGACCCGATCGAGCAGCTCGGTGCGGGTCACCACGCTGCCCGGCACCCGCATCAGCGCTTCCATCAGCCTGAATTCGGTCGGGGTCAGGTCGAGCGGCTGTCCGGCCCGCCGCACCTCGTGCTGGAGCCGGTCGAGCTCGAGATCGGCGAAGCGGACCACGGCCCCCTCGAGCCTCGGCTGCCGCCGGCCCAGCGCGCGGATCCGGGCGAGCAGCTCGCCGAAATCGAACGGCTTCGTGAGATAGTCATCGGCGCCGACGTCGAGGCCGCTGATCACGTCGGCCCGCGCGTCGCGGGCTGTGAGCATAAGAATCGGGGTGCTCTGTCCCTCACCACGGATCGCGGCGGCCACCTGAAAGCCGTTCTTGCCGGGCAGCACCACGTCCAGGACGATGACGTCATAGCTGCCCACATGGGCGAGCGACAGGGCCGTGACGCCGTCGGCCGCGACATCCACGACGTGCCCCTCCTCCGTCAGCCCCTTCTCGATGAAGGCCGCCAGCCGCGGTTCGTCCTCCACCAGGAGTATGTGCACGTCGATCCCTCTCGGTTCCTCGGTTCACCTTCGCCCGGGGAAAGGTAAGTCCGCCATCACCGCCGGCGCGCCGAGGCAGCCGTAAGAAATCTTATACCACGCTTAGGCCCGCGGCGAGCCCGGACTGGCGATGTTCAACGTCGGTAGTGCCACCCGGTCGAAAGAGAGCATGACGATGGGTACGGAGCCGATCGTGCGCGCCCGGCAGGGGTGGTTCCAGGAACGGTTCGCCCGGACGGCCCTCGACTATCCTGTGCCTGCCCGGGCCAACCGGCTGGATTTCATGCTGGGGGCGCTCACCATGGTGGCGCTGACGCTGCTCGCCGTCACGGGCAGCGTCCTCATCCTGTACTACAACCCGACCCCGCTCGGCGCCCACGATTCGGTCCAGTACCTGATCACCGGCGCCCCGCTGGTCGCGTTGCTGCGCGATCTCCACGTCTGGGGCGCGTCGGCGGCCCTGATCCTGGTGTTCGCGCACCTCGCGGCGGTGTTCTGGCGCCGCGGCTTCCGGCGCCCGCGCGAGGGTCTGTGGTGGACCGGGGTGATCCTGCTGGCCCTCCTCTTCGGGCTCGCCTTCACCGGCACGGTGCTCCGCGCCGACCAGGAAGCCGTCGAGGCGCTCGCCCACGCTACGGCGGGAGCCGGTTTCGCGGGCCCGCTCGCGGCACCGCTCCGACCCGATTTCACGCCATCGACCCCGCTCCTCAGCCGGCTGTACGGTTTGCACATCGCGGTCCTGCCGCTGGCGCTCGTCGCCCTGATGTCGCTGCACCTCTGGCTGATCCGCCACCTCGGCGTCAGCGCACGCGACGACGTCCGGGTACCGTTCCGCACCCACCTGCGGCCGCTGGCGGCCTTTGCGCTGATCCTGACCGCGGTCGCGGCCGCGCTCGCGCTCGCCTTTCCGGGCGAGCTGCTCGCCGCCGGGGTGGGCGGCTACGAGCTGACCAAGCCGTTCTGGCCCTTCCTGTGGATCTACGCCGCCGAGAATCTCTTCGGGATGGCGGGCATGCTGCTCGCGCCCGGCGTGCTGTTCGGATTCCTGGCCCTCGTCCCGGTGGCGGATCGCAAGGACGGGCTCGCCGCGCGGGCGACCCGCGTGGCCGGCGTCGCGCTGTTCGTGTTGATGCTGGCGGCCATCGCATACGCCGCCCTGGCGCCCGCCCAGTCGCACCTCGGGATGGAAATGTGACTCACGGAGACCAAGGAGAGACCATGGCACACCTGACGCGCTGGATCGGTGGCGCCGGGCCGGCCGCCATCATTGCGCTCGGTCTGATGGTTGCGTCCCCTGCGATCGCGCGGGCCCACGAAGAAGGCGTTCTGCGGCCGGCGTCCCGCACGCTGACCGCGGGGGACTCCCTCGCGCTCGCCGGGTTCAAGTTCGGCAAGAGCGCGCCACTCAAGATCGCGCTGGTCGGCCTGGGCGGACGTTTCGCCTTGGGAGAGGTGCGGACCGACAGTGCCGGCGCCTTCGATATTCGCGTGCTGGTGCCCGAAGGAGCGGCCGCGGGGTCGTATCGACTGGTAGCGATCGCGAGCGACGGCGACGAGGTCGCGGGAGTGGATGTGGCCGTGACGCCGCCTGCCGCCGAGCCTGCCGGAGCCCATGCCGACGGAACCCACGGGGCAGTCGACATGCCTGACGCGCCATCGGCGGAACCACTGCCGCTCGTCACCGCGCGCAGCTCGCTGGTGACCTTCGGCACCGTCGCTGCGATCGTCTTCGCGCTGATGCTGGCCGTCGGGTTGCTTCGGTCGGCCAGAACATCCGTGAGCCTCGGATGACCTGTACAGCACCCTGTACCCGCAAACGGAGAGCCTCGATGAAAAAGCCGATCTGGTCGGTCGCGTGCGCCGCGTTGCTCCTGAGCTCGCCCGCTTTGGCGCAGGAGTCGGACGTGGACGCCGTGCGCCGCCTGCTGACCTCCTACGCCGAGATGGCGCAGGCGAAGGACATCGCGGGCCTCGAGAGCCTGTTCGCGCCCGATCGCTGGGTGCACATCATCGAAGGCGCCGGCGTGAACCACGGATGGGCCGACTATCGCGATCACCACCTCGGACCCGAGCTCGCCGAGGCCGGGAACTTCCGGATGCGCTACTACGCCATCGAGCCGCAGGTCCGCGGCGACCTCGCGTGGGCCGGCTTCCGCTACGAGGTCGGCGCCGACCGCCGGGGGGCCCGGATC
>CADEGB010000483.1 GCA_902826755.1 uncultured Gemmatimonadota bacterium | reverse complement strand
AGCATCGCCATCAGCTCGGCCGAGGTGGCAGGGGGGTCGAGGAGCGTCGAGCCGGCCGCGTCGGCGAGGATCGCGTCCGCGGTTTGGGCGGCATCGGGCTTGTTGGTCCCGATCACGCCGCTCGGTCCCCGCTTGATCCACCCCGCCACGTAGAGGCCGGCCATCGGGGCGCCGTCCGGTCCGATGACCCGGCCGTCCACGTTAGGCACGATACCCCGCTGCGGGTCGAACGGAAGCCCCGGTATCGGCATCCCGCGGTAGCCCACCGACCGGAACACCAGGTCGACCGGGATCTCCTCGGTTCCGTCGGTGGGTTCGGCCGCGATGGCCCCGCCGCGGTCCACCAGCCGATTGCGGACCACGCGGATGGCGCGGACCCGGCCGGACGGGTCGCCGATCAGTTCCACCGGGGAGACGAGAAACCGGAGGTTGAGCCGTTTCGGTTTGCCGGTTGGGGTGCGGCGGGCGTAGTCGGCAAGGACCTCGACCTTTCGCTGCTCGGCGGCGTCGGCCTCTCGGGCCAGTTGGGCTTCGCTCAGGGGATCGAGGGTCACCTCGTCGGGCCGGGCCAGTGCGTCGGCTTCGGCCAACTCGCCGAGTTCCTTGACCTCGGGGGTGGTGAAGGCCGCCTGCACCGGCCCGCGCCGGCCGAGCAGGTGGACTTCGCGAATCCGGCTGTGGCGGAGGGCCTCGAGCGCGTGATCGGCGATGTCGGTGCGGGCCAGTTCGTCCGGGGTTCGCGAGAGGATCCGCGCCACGTCGACCGCCACGTTGCCGACCCCGACCACCGCCACCCGCTCCGCGGTGAGGTCGAACGCGCAATCGCGGAAATCGGGATGACCGTTGTACCAGGCCACGAACTCGGTGGCGGGATGACTGCCGGCGAGGTCCTCGCCGGGAATTCCCATCCGCCGGTCCGACTGGGCCCCGGTAGTAAAGGCCACGGCGTGGTAGTGGCGGCGGAGTTCGTCCACGGTCAGGTGTTTGCCGATTTCGACGTTGCCGAAGTATCGGAAACCGGGGCGGCCGGCCACCTTGTCGAAGCTCCGGGTCACCGCCTTGATCTTCTCATGATCCGGCGCCACCCCGAACCGCACGAGGCCGTACGGGACCGGCAGGCGCTCGAAGAGGTCGACGGCCACCGGGCGGTCGGTCTGGGCGAGGAGTTTGTCGGCCAGGAAGAAGCCAGCGGGGCCGGCACCGATCACCGCGACGCGCAGAGGAGCAGACACGGGCATTTCCGGATTCCGGTTTGGAGCGAATGGAAGGGGTGGGAAAGAAGGTATCCCCGAGGTTACCGTTGGGCCATGACCGCATCCGCGCGGAGGGCCGGCTTCGGCGCCGCATTCCTGATGGCCACGTCGGCGATCGGGCCGGGATTCCTGACCCAGACCGCGGTCTTCACCGGCCAACTCGGGTCGAGCTTCGGTTTCGCGATTCTCCTCTCGGTGCTGTTCGACCTGGCGGCCCAGATCACGATCTGGCGGGTGTTGATCGGATCGGGGCAACGGGCTCAAGCGGTTGCGAACGCGGTGGTGCCGGGGCTTGGCCTCGGCCTCAGCATCGCGGTGGCGATCGGCGGTCTTGCCTTCAATATCGGGAACGTGGCCGGGGCCGGCCTCGGCCTCAACGTCCTGTTCGGGGTCGATGCGCGGATCGGCGCCATGATCAGCGCCGCGCTCGGGATCGGCATATTCCTGTTTCGCGACGCCGGCCGCGCCATGGACCGGTTTGCGCAGGTCCTCGGCGGCCTGATGGTGGTGATCTCGATCGCGGTGGCGGTGGCGGCCGCGCCTCCGGTCGGGGACGCGTTGATCCGGTCGGTGCTCCCGACCCGGGTCGACCCGCTGGCCATCGTCACCATCGTCGGCGGGACGGTGGGTGGGTACATCACCTTTGCGGGGGCCCACCGGCTACTCGACGCCGGCGTGTCCGGGCCGGCCGCGGTGGCCGGGGCCACCCGTTCGGCGCTGCTCGGGATTGGCGTCGCCACGGTCATGCGGGTGGTGCTGTTCCTCGGCGCGCTCGGCGTGGTGGCGGCCGGTCATACGCTCGATCCGGCTAATCCGCCGGCCTCCGTGTTCCGGCTGGCCGCGGGCGAGATCGGGTACCGGTTCTTCGGGCTGGTGATGTGGGCCGCGGCGGTGACGTCGGTGGTCGGATCGGCGTATACCTCGGTCAGTTTCCTCGATCGCCTGATCACCCGCCCGGGGGCCGAGGGCATCGATCCCCGCCGACGGACAGCCGCCATCGTGGCCTTCATCGCGGTCTCGACCGCGGTGTTCCTGACGATCGGGCGGCCGGTGGCGATCCTGGTAATGGTCGGTGCCCTCAACGGTCTGATTCTTCCGATCGGCCTGACGGCGGTGCTCCTGGCGGTCCGTCGGGAGCCGTACCGGACGGCGGCTCGGCTGCCGAGCGCGCTGGCCGCGGCGGCGGCGGTGGTGGCGGTGGCAATGGCGACGCTCGGCGCCTACACCATCGTCACCCAGGTTCCGCCGTTGTTCGCGGCCCGATGACCGCCCCGCCGATGACGCCGCTCAGCGATCGAGGATCTCGCGGACCTTTTCCGCCAGCTCGCGGACGGTAAACGGCTTCTGAAGCAGTTCGATACCCTCCTCGACCACGCCATGGTCCGCGATCACGTCGGCGGGGTAGCCGGACATGAACAGACAGGGCGTGCCGGGGCGGATGGCCTGGACTCGGTGCGCCAGGTCGCGGCCGGTGAGGCCTGGCATCACCACGTCGGTGATCAGCAGGTCGACCGGATCGTCGCCGGTCGCGATCGCGGCGAGGGCGGCCAGGGGATTCCCGTGGGAGATGACGCGGTAACCCTCGCGCTCAAGGGCCCGCCGGGCCAGCGAGAGGATCTGTTCCTCGTCCTCGACGACGAGGATGGTCTCGTGACCTCGGGTGGCGCGGAGCGTGACGGTCGACGCGGGCTCTTCGGCCGGCCCCCCGCGCCAAGCCGGCAGGAGGATTCGGAGCAGGGTGCCCTGGCCCGGCGTGCTCTCCACCTCGATGACACCCTGATACTGCTTGACGATCCCATACACCACGGCCAGGCCGAGTCCGGTTCCTTTGCCGATGTCCTTGGTCGTGAAAAAGGGATCGAAGGCCCGTTCGACCGTGGCGGCGTCCATCCCGACGCCCTCGTCCTCGACCGTCAGTTCGACGTAGTCGCACGGACGGATTCCGGCGTGGCGGCTGGCGCTCTGCGCGGCGGTTAACCGGT
>CADEGB010000482.1 GCA_902826755.1 uncultured Gemmatimonadota bacterium | reverse complement strand
CCCGACCTGGTTGTCAGTGGCCGGTCCGGTAAAGACCGTGATCGGGAGTTTGAACTGGTGCCGGAACAGCTCGAGCGCCCCCCAACACGCCACCGGATCGGGTGCCGCCATGACGTGGGCCGCGCCGACGCCCATCAACTCGCCGTCGAGGAGGATATCCTGGACGCCGTATTCGCCCAGGATCCCGTCGCCCAACTCCGCGACGATCACGTCCGGCGATCCCGACGCCCGACTGGCCAGCCGGGTCAGCAGACCCTTGGCCACGCCCACCGTCTGGCCGGGGTGGGTGCTCGCGACCCCCGCGTCGTTGAACGTGAGCGCCGAAATGGCACCCGCATCCAGCATCGAGAGGGTGTCGCGCATCAGGGACACGCCGGTCAACTTGACCGCGGCCACCTTCAGTCCGCGGCGCGCCAGCCCGCGGACCAGCTCGGTGGCGGCGACGGTCTTGCCCGCATTCATGCAGGTTCCGGCCACGTAGACCACCGGGGTCGAGATTCCGAGAGAATCGGCTGGCGGCACGGCCCCGTCCCGAATGGTGGCCGGCCGACCGATCCGGTCTCCGAGGTCGGGAAACGTCAGGACCGCCCCGAGGACCTCGGCCTTGAACGGCGGGCCGATGTCCGGGTTGACCGAGGTGCAGTGACCGAGGATCCCGCCGAGGTTGAGTACCTCGATGGTGTCGCCCACCGCCAGGGTCTTGGGGACTTCACCGGCGTAGCCGCGGAGCGCGCGGCGGGAGCCGAGGGTACCCGCCAGGATGTCACCGGAGCGCATCTGCATCATCCGGCCGGCCACGTCCTCGACCGTGTTGTAGCTCGACT
Source organism: uncultured Gemmatimonadota bacterium (assembly GCA_902826755.1). GTDB lineage: Bacteria > Gemmatimonadota > Gemmatimonadetes > Gemmatimonadales > GWC2-71-9 > SHZU01. The sequence continues at coordinate 2,424 of CADEGB010000482.1, read as the reverse complement.
TGTCCGTCAGGATCCTGACGGCCAGGATCCGGCCCTCTTCGGCCACGATCTCGTCGCCGAGGATCACGTCGGTGGCCAGGCGGGCGTTCTTGGTCGAGGAAGAGATCCGGTCGAGCCGGACCCGCGTCGTTCTGACCACCTAACGCCCCTTTTCGGCCACCCGGGCCGCCAACAGCGAGGGAATGGCGCCGATCCGGGCAAAGGCCCGGGCCTCGTCGCCGGTCCAGAGCCGGTTTTCCTCGCCATAGGTGGCGACCGACCGGTCCATCAGTGAGAAGGGGCTCCGGGTCCCGGTCACCAGGAAACGGCCCGGCGCCAGGCGGACTCGGGTCTCGCCGACCACCCGCTCCTGCGAGCTGGTGATCAGGGCCTCGATGTCGCGGAGCGCGGGATCGAAATAGTGGCCTTCGTGGAGGCGGTCGCCGTAGAAGCGGGACAGGTGGTCCTTCCAGAACGTCTGCCACTTGGTGAGGACCAGCTTCTCGAGCTCGCGATGGGCCGCGATCAAGACGATGGCGGCGCCCGCCTCGAAGCCGATCCGGCCCTTGATGCCGAGGGCGGTTTCGCCCACGTGAATGTTGTGGCCGACGCCATAGGCTTCGCAGAGGTCGCTCACCGCGCCGATCAGGTCGGCCCCGTCGAACGCCTTGCCGTCGAGGGTGACGGGCACGCCCCGATCCCAGCCGACCACCACGTCGCGGGGAGTCGGCGCGTTGGCCGGCGGGTCGAGCAACTCGGCGGGGGGCGGAGCCCAGGTGTCGTGAGTCCAGCCGCCGCCCCAGGTGGTGCCCCAGAGCCCCTTGTTGATGCTGAACGCGCTGGCCTTGGGCGGAACCGGCAGTTTCCGCGCCTCCAGATAGGCAATGGCCTGATCCCGGGACAGCGACTCGTCGCGGATCGGCGTCACGATCTTGAGACCCGGGGCAAGGACCCGGATGGCAATGTCGAACCGGACCTGGTCGTTGCCAGCGCCGGTGGACCCGTGGGCCACGGCCGCCGCCCCGATCCGCTGCGCCACCTCGACCACCGAGAGCGCCTGCTGGGTCCGCTCGGCCGAGACGCTGAGCGGATAGACCTCGCCCCGGAGGACGTTGCCCTGGATCAGGTACCGGACGAACCGGTCGAAAACCGACTGGCGGGCGTCCACCTCGTAGTGCTCGACGGCGCCCACGGCCACCGCCTGCGCGCGGATCTGGGCCAGTTCGGCCGCCGAGGCGCCGCCGGTGTTCACGTAGACGGTGTGGACGTCATATCCCTGCTCCGCCAGGCGCGGAACGCAGTAGCTGGTGTCGAGGCCGCCGGAAAAGGCGAGCGCGATGGTGGGTTTTTGCATAGTGCATAAAAATGCAAGAAATCGGCCAGCCCGCAAGGGGTGACTCGCGGCCGGCGGGTTTCCATCCCATCTTCTCCCACGCCAACCGCTCGTCGGCTCCCCTTCCCACCGAGGCGACCGTGACGATCTGGTACTTCGACATCATGTGGGGCCTCGCGTTGTTCGGGGTGACGGCGTTCTCGGGCGCCTGCCTCGTCTTCAACCCGGCCGTCCGGGCCATCCGCACGATGTCGCTGCTCGCGTCGTACGGCATCGGCCTCTCTATGCTGATCGCGTTGCCACCCGCGGTGGCCGCCGCCACGTGGTGTCTCTTCGCCGCGTTCGGTGGGGTGGTGGCATTCGGCTACGAACTCTGGGCCCGCCATCGCTACGCGGGTACCGGCCGGCGCCGGCGGCCACTCGTGCTGCTACAGGGGTTCCTGCTCTGGCCGGCCATGATCCCCGACGCCGTCGAGGGGGCCCTCGTCGATCTGGGCTTTCTCGACCCGAGCGGGCCCGCGGGCGAGGAGAAGGTCGGCCTCCTGGCCATGGCCAAGCCGGCCGCCCCGATCGACCGCGCTCCGTAGCCGCACGAAACAGGCCCCATCGAAGGCGCGTAGGAGTCGAACCATGGACCCACTGCCATTCCGCTTGCCCGCCCCAGGGCTCGACGACGTCTCTGGCACGGCCGTCGTCTCGGTCACGGTCAAGGTCGAGGGGCTGGCGCATTGGACCGGCGAGGTCCTCGTCCTGGAGTGGGCCGAAACCCATCACGTCGACGAGGTGTCGCTTCAGAAGGTTCGGAGCGACGTCGTCGTCCACCCGAGCCTGACCGTCGATGTCCCGCCGGCCGTGTTGGCGAGCGTCGAGGTGACGGGCGGCTGGTGGCGGCCGCGGCTCGAGCTGCGGGGCCGTTACCTCGACCTGTTCGTCAACATCCCGGGCTCACGGCCTGGCCGGCTCCCGCTCCGGATCGCCCGGCGGGATCGGGACTTGGCCCGCCAGTTGGCCGCCGAACTCAACCATGCCATCGAGCGCGTCGCCGCCCTCCCGCCGGAGTCGGCGACGGGGGCGCTCGAACCATCGAGCAGCCAACCAGACCTCCAGGCCGT
>CADEGB010000481.1 GCA_902826755.1 uncultured Gemmatimonadota bacterium | reverse complement strand
TCTGGTCGAAGGCAGTGATGGAAGCGGAGGACGGCGTCTCCTGCGGGCGGAGCTGCGTCTTCACGAAAGTGCTCAACCCGCGGAGTCACGTGTCCCGGAAGAACGAGTACCGACGACCGGTCGTGAAGCGGGGGGCCAGCATTGGCGCCAACGCCACGATCGTCTGCGGCCATACCATTGGGGAGTACGCTTTCATCGGCGCCGGCGCCGTGGTCCGGGGCGAAGTCCCGGCTCATGCCCTGATGGTGGGGGTCCCGGCCCGTCAGATCGGGTGGGTCTGCCAGTGCGGCGTCCGGCTCGAACTGACGTCTGGTCAAGGCACCTGTGGCGAGTGTGGGGCACGGTACCAAGAGGCCCGGGGGGAGCTGCGGCGGGTTGACTGAGCGGGGGTCTACCTTCTAAGTTGCTGTCCTGTATGAACTTGCGTTTACTTGATCCGGATTGAAACGACTGGTGGCGCTTCGACCGGCCCGGGGGCGGGGCCGGTTGCCCAATTCTTGCCCAAGCCCCGGTTTCCGCCGGGGCGTTCGACTCTCGCGTGAGGGGCTGGCCCGTGACTGTTCCGCTGCTTGACCTGAAGGCCCAGTACGCCACGATCAAGGACGACGTGGCCCGCGCGATCGCGTCGGTGGTCGAGCGGCAGGAATTCATCATGGGGCGTGAGGTGGGCGAGTTGGAGACGGCGGTGGCCGCGCTCAGCCAGGCCAAACACGGGATTGGGTGCGCCAGCGGGACCGACGCCATCCTGCTGCCGCTCATGGCTCTCGGGCTCGCGCCGGGCGACGAGGTCATCGCGCCCAGCTTCACCTTCTTCGCGACCGCGGGGACGATTCACAACGCGGGTGGCCGTCCGGTGTTCGTGGACATCGATCCGATCACCTACTGTGCCGACCCGGCGGCCATCGAGGCCGCGATCACCCCGCGGACCCGGGCGATCATCGTGGTCCATCTGTTCGGTCAGATGGCGGCGATGGAACGGATTCTCGCGATCGCCGCGCGCCACGGGTTGCCGGTCATCGAGGACGGCGCCCAGGCCATTGGGGCCCGGCGCCAGATCGACGGGACCTGGCGCCTGGCCGGCGAGCTGGGCTGGTGCGGGACCTTCTCGTTCTTTCCCAGCAAGAACCTGGGTGGGTACGGGGATGGCGGGATGATGGTCACCCAGGACGACGGGTTGGCCACCCGGCTGCGTCGGCTCCGGCTCCACGGCGGGGCCAAGCAGTACCACCACGAGGAAGTCGGCACGAACAGCCGGCTCGACACTCTGCAGGCCGCCGTCCTGCTGGCCAAGTTGCCCTACCTGGCCGGCTGGAGCGCCGCCCGACGCGGGCGGGCCGCCCGGTATGCGGCTGCCTTTGCCGGGCACCCGGACATCCGGACGCCGGTGGTCGACGGGGCCAACGAGCACATTTTCCACCAGTACACGCTCCGGGTACCGCGCCGTGACGAGTTGATGGCCCATTTGAAGGCCAACGGCATCGGATGTGCAGTCTATTACCCGGTCGGGCTGCATTTGCAGCCCTGTTTTGCCGACCTGGGGTATCGGCCGGGGTCGCTGCCGGAAACGGAGCAGGCCATGAGGGACGTGGTCTCCCTCCCGGTCTTTCCCGAGCTGACGGACGCTCAGGTCGATCGGGTCGTGGCGGCCGTGAAGGGTTTCTTCGGATGAGTCGGGTCCGGGTTGGGGTGGTGGGGGCGGGCGCGTGGGGTCGCAACCACGTCCGCACCGTCGCGTCGCTCCCCGGGGCCGAATTGGCCGGTGTCTGCGACCTGTCGGCCGCCGTCCGGGAGCGGACGGCCAAGGCGCACCCGACGGCCTTCGTGACGGACTCCCTCGATGCGCTGCTCGAACGGGTCGACGCGGTGGTGGTGGCCTCGACGGCGCGGACCCACGCGGAAGTCGGCCTCCGGGCCATCCGGGCGGGGAAGCCGGCGCTGATCGAGAAGCCGTTCGCCCTCTCGGTGGCCGACGCGGTGCTGCTGGCGAGTGAAAGCGAGCGGCTCGGGGTCCCGGTGCTGGTGGGGCATCTGCTCGAGTTCCACCCGGTGGTGGACCGGCTCAAGGCCATGGTGCGCGATGGCTCGCTCGGGGAGGTGTACTACCTCTATTCCCAGCGGGTCAATCTGGGCCAGATCCGGCCCGACGAGAACGCGCTGTGGAGCTTCGGGCCGCACGACATTTCGGTGGCCCTGTACCTGATGGGCGAGGCACCGGTGTCGGTCTCGGCCCAAGGACACTCGTACCTCCAGAAGGGGATCGAGGACGTGGTGTTCCTGACGATGGAGTTCCGAAGCGGGGTGGTGGCCCACGCGCACATGTCGTGGCTCGACCCGCACAAGGAACGGCGGATGACCGTGGTCGGTTCGAAACAGATGGCGGTTTTCGACGACATGGCGCCGCGGGAGAAGGTCCGGGTGGACGACAAGGGCGTCGATCGCCCCCCGGAGTATGGATCGTACGGCGAGAGCCTGGCGGTCCGCGAAGGGGATATCTGGATTCCGAAGCTCGCGAACGCCGAGCCATTGGGGCTCGAGTTGTCGCATTTCATCTCGGTCGCGCGGGGGGAACCGGCAACCCGCGCCGATGCGCAGGACGGCGTTCGCGTCGTTCGCGTGTTGGAAGCGGCCACCCGCTCGCTCCAGAGTGGTGGCGCGCCGATCTCCGTGGAGACATGACATGTCGACCGCCAATGAATTGATCGCACGGGCCGAAAAGTCGGACGTTCTTTTCGGCATCATCGGACTCGGGTACGTCGGGCTGCCCCTCGCCGTCGAACTCGCCAACGCCGGCTTCCGGGTGCTTGGATTCGACGTGAGCCAACGGGTCGTCGACGGGCTCAACGCCGGCAAGTCCCACATCAAGGACATTTCCGACGCCCAGCTCGGCGCCGTTCGCAAGAAAGGGCTCTTCGAGGCGACCACGGACGGTTCGAAGCTGGGGGCGTGCGACGCCATCAGCATCTGCGTCCCGACGCCGCTGTCGAAGTTCAAGGACCCGGACGTGAGCTACATCGTGGCCGCGACGGAAACGGTCAAGAAGGTGCTCCGGAAGGGTCAGGCCATCATCCTCGAGAGCACCACCTACCCGGGCACCACCCGCGAGATCATGCTCCCGGCGCTCGAGTCCACCGGGCTCAAAGTCGGTAAGGACTTCTTCCTGGCCTTCAGCCCCGAACGGGTGGATCCGGGCAACCCGGTCTACCAGACCAAGAACACTCCCAAGGTGGTCGGCGGAATCACCGACGACTGCAACC
>CADEGB010000480.1 GCA_902826755.1 uncultured Gemmatimonadota bacterium | reverse complement strand
CGTACTTCTTCCGCCAGCGGTGGAACGTGGTCTCGGTGATCGCGTGGCGGCGCGTTACGTCGGCGATCTTGGCCCCCGCCTCCATCTCGTGGAGCACGGCCACAATCTGGGCCTCGGTAAATCGGCTCTTCCGCATCGGTCCTCCGGAGGAGAACCGACATAATATCCGGATCAGCTGTCGGGTGTCAGGTCACGTCTCGTAGCCGTGGATGTGGCTGGAGGGTGGTTGGCCTATGGGCTCGCCGCGCCGTTGCTGCGAGGGTACCTGTACAGCGTCGCCCCGACGGATCCGCTCGCGCTCGTCTCGGCGACGTTGACGCTGGTCCTGACGGCCTCGGCGGCGATCTGGCTTCCGCCCGGTGCGCGGCGCGGGGGGATCCAGCGTACTCGCTCCGAGTGGAATAGCTCCGCACTTGGTTCGCGAGCAGATCACGGGGGATCGCGTCGGCGGAGCCTCGATCGGGTTCGACGCGATTCTAAGGACCGGGTGAGGACCGGGCAAGGTCCGAGGCCGAACGGCCCGCGACTTGACCTCGGGCCAGGGAGCGATGGATCCGTCTCAGGTCCCTGCAGATGAGAGAGGTTGGTCCGAAGCTGGCGGCAACTCGGGCCGTATGCCGCCGCGTCGACGCCCCGATTGGACGACTCCGGCGGGAGCGCTTCGCGCCACCGCAGCGCGCTCCGGTATCGCGGCGATTCCATCGTCGCGGTCGGGGCGGACGTCGCCCCGCAGGCCAGCGATTCGGTGATCGATGCTGGGGGCCTGGTGCTGGCGCCCGGCTTCATCGACAGTCACAGTTACCACGATCGATTCCTGACTCGGACGCCGGACGCTCGGGGCGCGGTCAGTCAGGGAATCACCACGATCATCGCGGGACAGGACGGCGGCCATCCGATTCCGCTGCCGCGGGCCTGGGATGTTGAACTTCTTGGGGGCGCAAGGATGCGGTGCCTCGAGGCCCTGCATCGTGCGGTGCGACAGGAACACCCATTGCCCGTCCCTCATGAGCAAGCAGATGCACGTACTCGAGCGCGTAGCAGGAAGGGCCGGAGTCGGGACCTCCCGCCATCCGCACGTCCAGCCTTCCGAACACGAGAGCAACCTCGCCGTGCAACTCGACGGTCTGCCTGCTGGCCGTCCGCTCCAAGAACCGACGAAGCTCCCGTCTCGTCATGCGCAGCCAGTCCGCCTTCGTGTCCGCGGGGGGCCGCCCCGACCGTCGATCAGCCGGACATGGACGATGGCGGCTGGTGGTTGCAGCAGGACGGCGGCGACCTGGAACGGCAGGAAGGCGAACATCGGCGGCACCCCTCGCGAAGAAGCTAAACGACGTTAAGTTATCTCGATTCCAGCCGCCGCGCGAGATCCGATGCGCTCCCTCGACCACTTTGCCCACGCCGTCCGCGACCTGTCCCAGGCTGGCACGGCCTTCGAACGGCTCGGCTTCCATCTCCTCCCGGTGGCCCGCCACGTCGAGATCGGGTCCTGCAATCGCGTTTTCCAGCTGGGACACACGTACTACGAGATCGTCGCCGACCTCGATCGCTCGCTGCCGGCCCTCCGCGATCGGATGTTGCCTCGATTCCAGTGCGGTGACGGGATGGCCATCGTAAGCCTCACGTCCACCGATCTTCCCAGCGACCGCGCCGCCATCGCGGCCCAAGGCCTGACCCCCGACCCGATCCTCAACGCCCGGCGGACCGTGCCGATGCCTGGAGGCGGAACCGACGAGACCAACAGCCATTGCTTCTACGTCTGGCGCGAGGCGCGCCATCGATATCTGACGCTGTTCCTCTCGCACCATTACAAGCCGGAGACGATCTTCGTGCCGGCCTGGCAGCGGCACCCGAACGGCGCCGCCGATGTGCTCAGCCTGACCTATGTGGCGGAGGATCCGGCCGCGCATGCCGACTACTTTGCCACGATGTTCGGGGCCCCGGCCGCGACGGTACGTCAGGAACGGGTCACCTTCGTCACGCCGCGGGGCGAGCGCCTCGACATCGTCGACCCCGCCGGTCTCGAGCGCCGCTACGGTGCCGCCGCGCCGGCCTGGTGCGGACTGCTCGGTGGGTACGGCATCGGAATCGAATTCGCCGTGGCGGACCTCGGCCGCTGCCAACAGCTGTTGACCTCGAACCGGGTGCCGTTCGAGGACCACGGGGACCGGCTCCGGGTTCCGGCTTCCGCGGCGGCCGGGATGGTAGTCGAGTTCAGCGCTCGATAGCCGGGACGGGCCGTTACTGACCCACGTCGAACATGGTACTGAGGAGGCGGCGCGCCTCCGCCCTCGGGTCGGAGACCACGGTCCACGCGCCGTTGGTCAGCGTCAAGGTGGCTCGGGTATCCTCGGTGTAGCGCGGCCAGGCCGGCTCGCCCGGGGCCGTTGGATTGCCGGTGGTGGCGAACGCGGTCCAGGCAGCCTGAATTCGGCGCGAGAAGCCGGCCGGCGGGTTCGGGCCCGTCAGCCGTTCGACCTCGGGACCGTCGAGGTTTCCGAAGACGAAGGGAAGTTCGATGGCGTGGCAGGCCCCCATGTCCGGGTGGGCCGAGTCCCAGGTGAACAGATACATATAGACGTCGTTGTAGCGGGCCTGCCCCTCGGCCAGGAGGATCGACGGCTGCCGGATCCAGAACTCGCCGGCGAAATCGACATACCGCATCGAGTCGGTGCTGCCCGCGGTGAAACGATCCGCCGCCTCCCGCACCCGGGAGAAATCGCGCCCCAACGCCGTACCCTTCTCGTGATACTCCCGCATCAGGTTCCGCTCGAAGTCCCGGTCGTAGAGTCGGAAATAGAGCATCTCGTCCTCGTTGGTGCCGATCAGCACCTTCACGGCCGGGTTGTTGCCCCGACGGATGTTGCCGAAGACGTCCTCGGGCAGGACGTCGCCGTCGACCCGGGCACCCCAGGTGCTGACGCCCATTCGGTCGCCGCGGGCGTGGGCCACCCGCTCGGCCGCCGCGAGCACCGAGTCGGCCGGCAGCGACGTGAGGCTCGGCACGTCGGCGACCCGGGCCTCGGCCATCAACGCTTTCGTCAGGGCCTGTCCCATCGGAACGTCGTCCTTCTTCGGATACCCCCTGACCCGGATGTTGGCCGGTCCGCCACTCTGTATGATCGCCTTGTCGAACAGCCCGCGGGCGAGTGGCATCGCCAACAATCGCATGACCGCCGAGCCGCCCGCCGACTCGCCGAACACCGTGATGTTCGATGAGTCGCCACCGAACCCCGCGATGCGGGCCCGAACCCATCGCAG
>CADEGB010000479.1 GCA_902826755.1 uncultured Gemmatimonadota bacterium | reverse complement strand
CTCGAGCAGTATCGGTGGGAGTACGTGGTGATGCAGCAGGGGCCCTCCTCGCTGCCGGAGAACCAGGTCTACCTGGCCACTTGGTCGGCCACCTTTGCCCCGGCCATCCGGGCCGCCGGGGCGGATCCGGTGCTCTACATGGTCTGGCCCGCGAGTCAGCGCTCGGCCGATTTCCCCGCGGTCCGGCAGTCGTATCGCAACGCGGCCGCGAGCGTGACCGGGGTCTTCGCGCCGGCGGGAGACGCGTGGACGGCCGCTTGGGAGGCGGATCCGGGGTTGCCTCTCTATGGCGGCGACGGGTTTCATCCCAGCGTGACGGGTACCTATCTCGCCGCGATCGTCATCCTCAATCGATTGACCGGGGTCGACCCGTTGACGCTGCCGGCCGCGATTCCGGGCGCCAGCGTCTCCGCCGCCACCGTTCGGGTGCTCCAACAGGCCGCCCGCACCGCGCTCGACCGGAATCCGGCCCGGCCCCAGCCCTGAGTGGGGGCGTCCTCAACCGGCTATCCGACCAACCGGGGTTCTCGCGCGATTCGGCGGAACGGGACCGTCACTGTCGCGACCGCGCCGCCGGCTGGTCCGGGCTCGAGCGTCAGGCGGCCGCGGTCGCCGTAGAGTCGTTCGAGGCGGGATCGGAGGTTGCCAAGCCCCACGCCCGGGCCCGGGGTGGTCGCGGGCTGGTGGGGGCCGGGGCCGTCGTCGGTCACCTCGAGGGCGAGCTGATCGCCGCGGCGGGCCACCCGGATCGTCACCCGGCCACCCGCGGGCCGCCGGGCAATACCATGGACGATAGCGTTCTCGACGAGCGGTTGGAGCGCCAGGGCCGGGATCGCCGCGTCGCCGAGGCCCGGTTCGATTTCCCATTCCACCGTCAGCCGATCGGCGAAGCGGACCTGTTCGATCTCGAGGTAACGCCCGGTGACATCGAGCTCCTGATCCAGCGGAAGCTCCTGCGCCATCCCGACTCGGAGTGTCCCGCGGAGCAGGTCGGCCAGACGGACCACGAGGCGCTGGGCCGTTCCCGGCTCGCGGCCGATCAGGGTGACGACCGAGTTGAGCGCGTTGAAGAGGAAATGGGGATTGAGTTGTGATTGGAGCGCTGCTAACTGGGCTCGGGCCAGGTCCTCGCCGAGGCGGGCCGAGCGGGCGGCTTCGGAACGCCACGCCGAGTGCCACTGGAACGCCACGTGGGCGCCGACGATGGCCCAGAAGATCACGGTGAAGATGTCGCCGAACTGGCGGATCCCGATCACGAAGGTGCTTTCGAAACCGCGGCGGCTCCCGAGGCCGGACCGGACGGTGACCTCGGCCACCAGGAAGATCTGGATCGAGACCACGATCAGGTAGGTCACCCCATGCGCCGCGAGCGCCCGGCCGATCCGCCCCCGTTCGAACGGAAACCGGTCGCCGACGGCGAGGACAACCAGGGACCAGAGACCCCACGAGAACCAGATGACCAGCTGGCCGGCGAACGACGCGAGGATCGTGAGGTCCGGATTGGCGCGGGAGGGGACCAGCCGGAGGCCGAGCGTGGCGACCAGCGCGGGGAGAATCCAGAAGGCGAGAAGCAGCAGCCGCCCGCGGGTCCGCATCAACCGCCGCCCGCCAGACTCCGCGCCAGGGACTCCCGGAAGCTCCGACTGACCCGGAGCTTGGTCCCATCCTTGAGAATCATCACCTGATCGCCGCCGAACCACGGTTGCAGTTCGCGGAGGGCTCCGATGTCGACGACGATCCGGCGGTGGATCCGGACGAAGCGGGTCGGGTCGAGCCGCGAGAGCAGCCCGGCCAGTGATTCGCGGAGGGTATGGGTTTCCTTGCCGGTGTGGAGCACGACGTAGTTGCCCGACGACTCGATCCACTGCACGTCGGCGAGGTAGACCACGAACGTGCGCTGGTCCTTCCGAATCACCACCCGATCGATCCAGCCGGTCCGGCGGCCGCCAGGGTCGCCAGCGCCGCGTCCCTCGGCCGCGGCGACGAGTCCGGACAGGCGGCGGGCCTCCGCCACCACGGCCCCGGTGGCGATCAGGGTCGTGACCCGCCGCCAGGCGGCGTGGAACCGCTCGTCATCGAACGGTTTGAGGAGATAGTCGACGGCGGCCACCGCGAAGGCCTGGACCGCGTGCTGGTCATAGGCGGTGACGAAGATGGTGGCCGGCATGGTTCCGGGGGGCAGGGCCTCGATGACCTGAAAGCCGTTTTTGCCCGGCATCTGCACGTCGAGGAGGACGACGTCCGGTACCCAGGCGCGGATCAGGTCGAGGGCCGAGTCGCCATCGCCCGCTTCCCGGATCTGGGCGTCGGGGGCGGCCCGTCGGACCAGATCGACCAGCCGCTCCCGGGCCAGCGGTTCGTCGTCGACGACCAGTACCTTGGCGATCATGGGCCAAGGATATCCGCTCCTCGACGAGAACGGGACCGATCCCGGGCCGATCGGTGCTGGGGCGGGGTCGAGTGGTGACGGGGTCGGGACCGGGAACTCCGCGGCGGTGACCCCGGGGCAGCGACGATGGGCGGGTCAGGGCACGGCGAGCGCCGCCAACGTCGCGAGGTCGGGCACTTCGAGATCGGGCACCGCGGCGGATGGCGGAGTGGCGCCCCCGCCGATCTTGCCGTGCCGCCGATTGACCCACACGGTGGCAAGGCCCAGCGCCTGGGCGGTGGCGACGTCGTGGAAGAGACTCTGCGCGCAATGGAGAATCTGCTCCCGGGGCCGGCCGATCCGTTCCAACGCCCAATGGAAGTTGGCGGGTGCTGGCTTGTAGCTGCCGACCTGCTGGGCGGTGACGATCCAGCGGAAGTCGACGCCGAGCTGGGCGGCGCTGCCGGCAAAGAGATCGTCGTCGACGTTGCTGATGATGCCGAGGTCGAAGCGGCTGGCGAGGCGGCGGAGGGCCAGGACGGTGTCGGGGAAGGGCCGCCAGGTCGGGAGACTTCGGGAGAGGGCGGTGGCTTCTTCGGCGCGGGGTTCGAAGTCGAGCCGGCGGCACAGCGCGGTCATGGCGAGGTCGAGCACCTCGCGATAGGGGCGGAACGGGCCGGTTTGGAGCGGAGCCTCGATCTCGGCAAAGAGGCCGAGCAGGTCGTCGTCGGTTCGAGAAATCCCGCGAGGGGCGAGCACCGCGCGGAGGGCGGCGAGAATTCCGGATTCCCAGTCGATCAGGGTCCCGTAGCAGTCGAATGTCAGGACGGAGAAGCGGGCGAAGTTCACGTCGGTCTCCAGAGGTAGCGGGCGAGGTCGAGGCGGCCGCGGGCGGTGAACCGG